>DASYKU010000121.1 GCA_035995165.1 Mycobacteriales bacterium | reverse complement strand
GTCCGGGGACGTGGCCTGCATGATCGCCGAGCCGGTGCAGGGCGTCGGCGGGTTCGTGGTGCCGCCGGACGGGATGCTCGGCGCGATGAAGCCGATCCTCGACGAGTACGGGATCCTGCTGATCTCCGACGAGGTCCAGACCGGCTGGGGCCGCACGGGGGAGCACTTCTGGGGCATCCAGGCCCACGGCGTGACCCCGGACATCATGACCTTCGCCAAGGGCGTCGGGAACGGGCTGGCCATCGGCGGCGTGGTCGCGCCGGCCGAGCTGATGGACAACCTGCCGGCCAACTCGATCTCCACCTTCGGCGGCAACCCGCTGGCCACCGCGGCCGCCCGGGCCACCATCGACTACGTGCTCGAGCACGACCTGCAGGCCAACGCGCTCAAGGTCGGCGACCAGCTGCTGCGCGGCCTGCGCGACCTGGGCGAGGACAACGACGCGGTCGGCGACGTCCGGGGCAAGGGCCTGATGGCGGCGATCGAGCTGGTCAAGCCCGGTACGGACACGCCCGACGTGGCCGCCGCGAGCAAGCTGATGGAGGAGACCCGCGCGCGCGGGCTGCTCGTCGGCAAGGGCGGCAAGTACGGCAACGTGGTCCGGATGGCCCCGCCGCTCACGCTCACCGAGGCCGAGGCCGACGAGGGGCTCGGCATCCTGGGCGACGCGCTGGGCACGCTTCGCTGAATTCACCCGTTCGGCGCAGAACCGATCGTGGGTCCACAGACGAAGACCAGGATGTCGAGCACGAGCTTGGGGGGCGCGTGCTAGGCGCAACCGCCTCTCGTGGGTTCTGAGGGGGACGACCGAGAGCTGCGGGGAACCGACCGGCCCCGCCCGCGTCGACCGGGACGACGGGCGGGGCCGTTAGGGTCCTGAAGCGGTGGACTTCCTCGCGTACGTCCTGGTCGCCGTGCTCACGGCCGTCACCGTGCTGGTGCTCGCGGCGGTCACCCGGCGGTTGCTCGGTCCGCGCTTCGGGCTGGTCCGCACGCTGCTCGCCGGCATCCTGGCCTTCGTCGTCTCCGGCCCGCTGTTCTCGGCCATGCGCGGCTCGGCCGGCTCCGGCGCCGGCCAGTTCTGGCTGCTGGTGCTCGCGATCATGCTCGCGCTGCTGTTCGCGATGGCGTTCCTGGTGCTGGCCGAGGTGCTGGTCCCGACCGGCTCGATCCCGCCGCCGTACGAGTGGTGGCGGCTGTCGCGGGCCCGGGCCGCCCGCACCCGCCGGTACGGGCAGATCGTGCGGATCGCGGTCCGGCACGGGCCCGGCCGGGCGCTGCGGGGCCGCGGCCGCGCCGCCGACCCGGGGCTGGCCCGCTCGCTCACCGCCGCGCTGGACGAGGGCGGGGTCACGTTCGTCAAGCTCGGCCAGGTGCTCTCCACCCGGCCGTGCTCGGCGCGACCGCGGGGCTGATGGCCGTGCTGCTGCTGGGCACGTCCGGTGGGCCGGCGGTGACCGCGGACCTGCGGCTCTACCAGCTGCTGGGGTACTTCCTGCTGGTCATCAGCGCGGTGCTGGTGCTGCGGGTGCTGGTCCTGATCTTCCGCGGGGACCCGTGAGCCCGGCTCCCTCGTGGGGAGCCGGGCTCAGGGTCACTGGCCGCGACCCCCGTCCCGTCGGGGACCGGGGTCGCCGGTCTCACTAGGCGGCCTCGACCTCGGGGGTCGGGGTGCCGGTGGTGATCTCCACCGTGCGGGCCTCGGTGCCCGCGTACGCGCCGGCGACCCGGACGCTCAGCACGCCCGCGTCGTAGGAGGCGGACACGGCCTCGGAGGTGACGCCCTCCGGGAGCCGGAAGGTGCGCCGGAACGCGCCGTACCGGACCTCGCGGAGGCTGCGGCCGGCCTGCTCCTCGCTCCGCTCGTCGCGTCGCTCGCCGCGCACGACCAGGCGGCCCTTGTCGACCTCGACGGTCGCGTCGTCAACCTTCACGCCGGGCAGCTCGACGCGGACGATCGCGTCCTCGCCGTCCCGGACGATCTCGGCCGCGGGGGTGAAACCACCCTGCCGGGCCGGGTACGCCGGCCGGAAGTAAATGGTGCTCATGGATGTCTCCTCAGGTTCGCTCGCCGGGATCAGCCGGCTCGACTCTCCTAACCTGAGTGGACTCGACTCAATTCCCGCGAGCGGCGATGCCGGAGAGGGCTTCCAGGACGACGCGGTTGGCCAGGTAGGCGGTGACCTCCGCGGGGTCGTACGCGGGGGCGACCTCGACCACGTCGACGCCGACCACGGGCAGCTCGAGCGCGCACCGGCGGACCGCGTCCAGCAGCTGCCGGGAGGTCAGCCCGCCCGGCTCCGGCGTACCCGTGCCCGGCGCCATCCCGGGGTCGACCACGTCCACGTCGATGGACAGGAACACCCCGTCGCAGTCGTCGGTGGCGATCGCGAACGCCTCGGTCAGGCACTCGTCCAGACCCCGGGCGACCACCTCGGTCATCTCGTACGAGCGGAAGCCCTGCGCGTCCATCCAGGCCAGCGTCTCCGGCCCGGGCCAGTAACCGCGCAGCCCGATCTGCAGGAACCGGTCGCCGCGGACCGCGCCCGACTCGACCAGCCGGCGCATCGGCGTGCCGTGCCCGTAGAGCGCGCCCCACTGGTCCTCGCCGGTGTCGGCGTGCGCGTCGAAGTGCACGACCGAGACCCGCCCCCAGCCGACGTGCTCGGCCACGCCCTGCACGTCCGGCAGCGCGATCGAGTGGTCGCCGCCGAGGATCACCGGGATCGAGGTCGCAGCCACCGTGGAGACCGCCTGCCGCAGCGCGTCCAGGGACCGCTCGATCTCACCCGGCGGCATCTCCACGTCGCCGGCGTCGGTCACCGCGAGGTCCTTCAGCGGGTCCACGTGCAGGGCCAGGTGCGGCCGGGAGCCGTCGTGCGGCAGGTAGTCCGTGGTCCGGATCGCCTGCGGGCCGAACCGGGCCCCGGGCCGGTGGGTCGCGCCCCCGTCGAACGGCGCGCCCACGATCACCGCCCTCGACTGCGCGAAGGACGCCGGGTCGCCGAGGTCGCAGGCCGGCACGCCGAGGAAGGTCACGTCCGGCCCGTACATGGGCCCGTACCTAGGCATACCGGCAGCGTACGGTCGGGCCGTGGGCGCAGGCGCCCGACCGGGCCCGACCGGCAGCGAACAGGGGCAGCACAGTGAGCGGACGGTCGGGCGCGGCGGCATCTGGACCGGAGCGCCCCCCGGCCGCGCGACCACGGTTCCGGCAGGGGCGCGGAGGGAAGACGCCGCCATGGGCGCCCGACCGGCAGCGAACAGGGGCAGCACAGTGACGTCGTACGCGGGGGTCAGCCTGTGGCTGGATCAGGTCGGGGAGCTGCGGCCTCGACCGGCGCTGGACGGGGACGTCGAGGCCGACGTGGCCATCGTCGGGGCCGGCTACACGGGGCTCTGGACCGCGTACTACCTCGCGGTCGCCGACCCGTCGCTGCGGATCGTGGTGGTGGAGCGGGAGGTCGCCGGGTTCGGAGCCTCCGGGCGCAACGGCGGCTGGTGCTCGGCGCTGTTCGCGGCCTCCCGGGAGGCGGTGGCCGCGGCCGCCGGCGGGGCCGCGGCCGGGCACGCCGCCGCGGTCGACCTGCAGGCGGCGATGGTCGAGACCGTCGACGAGGTCGGCCGGATCGCGGCGGCCGAGGGCATCGAGTGCGGGTACGCCAAGGGCGGCACGCTCACGCTGGCGACCTCGCCCGCGCACGTGGAGCGGGTCAAGGCCCACGTCGCCGACGACCAGGACTGGGGTGCGACCGACACCCGCTGGCTGTCCGCGGCCGAGGTCCGGGAGCGGGTCGCCGCGGCCGGGGTGCTCGGCGCGGCCTTCACCCCGCACTGCGCCCGGGTCCAGCCGGCCGCGCTGGTCCGGGGGCTGGCCCGGGCGGCCTCCGAGCGCGGCGTCCGGATCTACGAGCGGACCGCCGCGACCGCGCTGTCGGCCGGCGTTGTGGAGACCGCGCGGGGGCGGGTGCGGGCGCCGGTGGTGATCCGGGCGACCGAGGCGTACACGGCCGAGCTGCCGGGGGAGCGGCGGACCGTGCTGCCGATCTACTCGCTGATCGTGGCGACCGCGCCGCTGCCCGCGGCGGCCTGGGACGCGCTCGGCTGGGACGGCGCCGAGACGCTCACGGACGGGCGGCACCTGCTGGTGTACGCGCAGCGCACCGCGGACGGGCGGATCGCGTTCGGCGGGCGGGGGGCGCCGTACCACGCCCGGTCCCGGACCGAGCCCGCGTACGACCGGGACGAGCGGGTCTTCGCCGAGCTGGAGCGGACGATGCGCACGGTCCTGCCGGGCCTCGGGGACGTCCCGGTCACGCACCGGTGGGGCGGCCCGCTGGCGGCGGCCCGGGACTGGTTCCCCTCGGTCGGGCTCGATCCGGCGACCGGCCTCGGCTGGGGCGGCGGGTACGTCGGCGACGGCGTCGCCACCGCCAACCTGGCCGGGCGGACGCTGGCCGACCTCGTCCTGCGCCGGGACACCCGGCTGACCCGGCTGCCCTGGGTCGGGCACCGGTCCCGGCGCTGGGAACCGGAGCCGCTGCGCTGGCTCGGGGCGACCGCGGTCCGCCGGCTCGCGACCTCGGCCGACGCGGCCGAGGCCCGCACCGGCACCCCCGCCCGCCGGGCCACCCTCCTCACCCGCCTCACCGGCGGCTGACCCACCCCGTCCGTCAGGGCGGGGGAGAAGGTGGGTACTTGTCGGCGAAGCCGAGTTTGGTGGCGAGGTCGCGGAGCTCGGACTCGAACATCGGCTCGGCGTCGGAGAGCGCGAACCGCAGGTGGCCGAAGACCTCCATCGCGACCATCCCGTACAGCTGGATCCAGCAGGACAGGAACACCTGCGCCGCGCCCAGCGGCAGCTCGACCGGGAACCAGGAGCGCCAGGTCTCGAGTTCCTGCCGCAGCTCCGGCGGGATCTCCTCGTCGGCCGGGATCGGGAACGGGTCGTCGAGGTAGATCCGCGCCACCAGCCCGCCGAAGATGAGCCCGAACCGCTCGGACGCCTGGTGGGCCGGGTCGTCGTCGTCCTCGTCCTCACCGCGGCCCGGGATCGGGCTGCCGAACAGCAACTCGAACTCGCGCCGGTTCGCCAGCGCCCAGCCCCGGAACTCCCGGCTGGCCGCGCCCAGCTGGAACGGCGCCCCGGCCTCGGCCTCGCCGTCGCGGGCCGCCTCCAGCGCCTCGGTGAGCTCGTCGTACAGGTCGGCGATCAGGGCGATGACCAGGTCTTCCCGGCTGGGGAAGTAGCGGTAGAGCGCCGGCGCGGTCATGCCCATCTCCCGCGCGATCGCCCGCAGCGAGAGCCCGTCGGGACCCTCGGCGACCAGGATTCGCCGGGCGGTCTCCTTGATCTCGGCGACGGTCGCCGCCCGGACCCGCTCCCGGCGGCTGAGCGTGGTGGCCACGTCGCCTCCATTCCTGAACGCCCTTGACTTCAGTGAACGATGTATGCACAGTAGAGGGCGTTGGATAAACACCGTTCACGGTAGTGAGAGAGTATAGACCAGGAGGGTGGCATGTTCGAGGCACTGGGCCGGGCAGCGTTCCGGCGGCGCTGGGCGGTGCTGGTCGCCGCCGTGGCATTCCTGCTCGTCGGCGGGCTCTGGGGGACCGGCGTGTTCGCCTCCCTGACCAGCGGCGGCTTCGACGACCCGGGTAGCGACAGCTCCCGGGCGGCCGCGGTCGCCGCGGCCGAGCTGGGCCGCGACGACGCCGACGTGGTCGTGCTCTACCGCAGCGCCGACCGGACCGTCGACGATCCCGCCGTCCGGCAGGCCGTCACCGGCACCCTGGCGGCGCTGCCCGCCGACGCCGTCGCCCGCACCGTCGACTGGTACGGCACCCGCGCGCCCGGCCTGGTCAGCGCCGACCGGCACGCGACGTACGCGGTGCTGACGCTGCAGGGGGACGAGCAGCAGCGCACCGACGTGCTGAACCGGATCGAGCCGGATCTGGCCGCACCCGGGCTGGACACGACGGTCAGCGGCACCACCACGGTCGGCCGGGACATCAACGAGCGGGTCAGCGCCGACCTCGTCCGGGCCGAGACGCTCTCCATGCCGATCCTGCTGGTGCTGCTCGTGCTCGTCTTCGGCAGCCTGGTCGCGGCCAGCCTGCCGGTGGCGATCGGCGCGCTCGCGATCCTCGGCGCGTTCACCGCGTTGCGGGTGGTCTCGCTGTTCACCGAGGTGTCGATCTTCTCGGTCAACGTGGTGACGATCCTCGGGATGGGGCTGGCGATCGACTACGGCCTGTTCGTCGTCGGGCGCTACCGCGAGGAGCTGGCCGGCGGGCTGGAGCCGCGGGCCGCGCTGGTCCGCACGATGGCCACCGCCGGGCGCACCGTCGCCGTCTCCGGGCTGACGGTGGCGGCCGCGCTGGCCGGGCTGCTGATCTTCCCGCAGGTCTTCCTGCGCTCGATGGGCCTGGGCGGGATCGCCGCGGTGCTGATCGCGGTGGCCGCCGCGCTGACCGTGCTGCCGGCGCTGCTGGCCGTGCTCGGCCGCCGGGTCGACGCGCTCCCGGTCCGCCGCCGCCGTACGGCCGCCCCGGCCACCGCGACCGGGGCCTGGGACCGGCTGGCCCGCAGCGTCATGCGCCGCCCGGTGCTCTACGCGACCGCGGTCGTCGGGGTGCTGCTGACCTTGGGGCTGCCGTTCCTGCGGGTCAGCTTCGGCGGCATCGACGCCCGCGCGCTGCCGGCCGCGACCGAGAGCCGGCAGGTCACCGAGACCCTGAACCGCGACTTCCCGGCCAACGCGACCACCCCGATCCAGGCCGTGGTCTCGCTCCCGGCCGGCGCCGGGCCGGGCGACCTGAACGCCTGGGTCGGCGAGGCCCGGACCGTCCCGGGCATCACCTCGGCCACGGTCACCGACCGGCGGGACCGTACGGCCCGGGTCGACCTGGCCTTCGCCGGCGACCCGATGTCGGCGCAGTCCCGGGCGCTGGTCGACCGGGTCCGGGCGCTGCCGCCCCCGCCGGGCGGGTCGGTGCTGGTCGGCGGGCAGACCGCGACGCTGGCGGACCTGCTGTCCAGCCTCGGCCGGCTGCTGCCGTGGATGGGGCTGATCGTGGCCGGCGTGACCGTGCTGCTGCTGTTCCTCGCGTTCGGCTCGATCGTGCTGCCGATCAAGGCGCTGCTGATGAACGCGCTGTCGCTGACCGCCTCGTTCGGCGCGATCGTCTGGATCTTCCAGGACGGGCATCTGTCCGGGCTGCTCGACTTCACCTCGACCGGCACGCTGGAGGCGACCCAGCCGATCCTGGTGCTGGCGATCGTGTTCGGCCTCTCGATGGACTACGAGGTCTTCCTCATGTCCCGGATCCGGGAGCGCTACCTGGCCACCGGCGACAACACCGAGTCGGTCGCGACCGGCCTGCAGCGTACGGGCGGCCTCATCACCACCGCGGCGCTGCTGCTGGTCGTGGTGATCGGCGCGTTCTCGCTGTCCGGGATCACGTTCATCAAGCTCATCGGGGTGGCGATGGCGATCGCGGTGATCGTCGACGCGACCGTGGTGCGGGCGCTGCTGGTGCCGGCCAGCATGCGGCTGCTGGGCCGCTGGAACTGGTGGGCGCCGACACCGCTGCGCCGCTTCCAGGACCGGTTCGGGCTGCACGAGGAGGCGGACTTCTCACCGGGACGGAACGGCGGCGACGGTACGCTCGGTCGTCGCGACGAGGCGGCCGGGAACCGGCCGGACGTCGCAGAGGTTGTCCAGTAGTCGGTGAGTCGGACGGGTCGGAAGGCTGGCGCAGATGGCGTACGTCGTCGGGGTGGTGATCTTCGCCTTCGGCCTGCTGTTCTCCGTCTGCCTGCACGAGGCCGGTCACATGACCGTCGCGAAGGTGCTCGGCATGCGGGTCAGCCGCTACTTCGTCGGCTTCGGGCCGACGATCTTCTCCTTCCGCCGCGGCGAGACCGAGTACGGGTTGAAGGCCATCCCGGCCGGCGGGTTCGTCAGCATCGACGGGATGTCCCCGCACGTGATCGACACCCCGGCCGAGCACGAGCAGCAGGCGTTCTGGCGGGCACCGGTGTGGAAGCGGACCGCGGTGATGCTCGCCGGCTCGGTCACCCACTTCCTGCTGGCGATCGTGCTGCTGTGGGCGGCGCTGTCGGCCTTCGGGATCGAGCGGTCGGTGGACCCGGCGACCGCGCCGGCCCGGCTGGCCGCGATCTCCGACTGCGTCGTGGTCGGCTACGACACGCTCGCCGACGGGGGCCTGCGGGGCTGCCGGGCCGGGGACCCGCCGGCGCCGGCCAAGGCGGCCGGGCTGCAGCAGGGTGACGTGATCACCGCGGTCGGCGCCCGGCAGACGCCGACGCTGGCCGACTTCCAGGACGCGCTGCGCAAGGCGAACGGGGCCCAGCCGCTGCCGATCACGTACACCCGGGACGGCGCGACCGCGACGACGACGGTGACGCCGGTGGTGGCCAAGCGGCCGCCGGTCGGCGCCACCGACACGTCCACGCTGGTCGGGACGCCGACGATCGGCGTGGTCGGCGACCTGCCGAGCAACCTCGTCCGGGAGGGGCCGATCTCCGGTCTCGGGTCGGCGTTCACGACCGCGGGCGGGATGGTCAAGGCGACCTTCACCGCGCTGGGCTCGATCCCGTCCAAGGTGCCGGCGCTGATCGACGCGGTGACCGGGGCGCCGCGCGATCCGAACTCGCCCGTCAGCGTGGTCGGCGCCAGTCGCGCCGGCGGGGAGATCCTCGGCAACCAGGGGATCGGCGGGATCGCGTTCTTCCTGGCGCTGCTCGCCGGGACCAACATCTTCCTGGGCGTCTTCAACCTGGTGCCGCTGCCGCCGCTGGACGGGGGGCACATCGCGGTCATGTGGTTCGAGCGGATCCGCAGCCGGATCGCGCTCTCCCGGGGCCGCCCCGACCCCGGGTTCGTCCGCCCGGAGCGGATCGCGCCGGTCGTCATGGTCTTCATCGCGATCTTCGGAACCTTCGCCCTGCTCGCGGTCGTCGCCGACGTGGTGAACCCGGTCAAGCTGTTCTAGGGGTCCCGGCCGGCCTCAGCGGAGGCCGGTGAGGAAGGACCGGGCGACGGGGACCGCCGTCGTCCCGCTCGACTGGCCGTCCTGGACGAAGACCGCGAACGCCAGATCACCCTGGAAGCCGGTGAACCACGCGTGCGAGCGCGGCGGCACCGCGGTGCCGTACTCGGCGGTGCCGGTCTTCCCGGAGACCGGACCCCCGGGCACCCCGGAGAGCAGCGTCGCGGTGCCCTCGGTGACGACCGCCCGCATCATCTCCCGCAACGCCGGCAGCACCGCGGCCGGCGGCCCGGCCGGCGCCGCTCCGGCCGGATCGGCGCCGTCGATCAGGGCCGGCACCACCGGGCCGCCCTTCGCGACCTGCGCCGCGATCAACGCCATCGTCAGCGGGCTGACCTCCACCCGCCCCTGCCCGATCGCGTCCGCGGCCTTCTCGGTGTCGTCCTTGGGCGCCGGCACCGACCCGCCGAACGAGGGCGCGGTGAGGTTCCAGTCGGTGCCCACCCCGTACAGGGCGGCGGCCGCGGGCAGGTCCCCGTCGTCGAGCTGCTGGGACAGCCCGGTGAAGGTCGTGTTGCAGGACTTCGCGAACGCGGTCCGCAGCGGCACCCTTCCGAGGTCGAACCTGTTCTCGTTCTCGAACTCCTTGCCGTAGACCACGACCGTGCCGGGGCAGTTCACCGCGGACGTCGGCTGGACGACCTTGGCCTTCAGCAGCGCGGTCGAGGTGACGATCTTGAACGTCGAGCCGGCCGGGAACTTGCCGCCCAGCCCGAGCTCGAACGACGCCTGCGTGTTGTCCGAGACGGCCAGGATCGCGCCGGTCGACGGCCGGATCGCGACCAGCGCGGCCGCCTGCGGCACGGTCGCGACCGCGGCGTCGGCGGCGGTCTGCACCGACCGGTCCAGGGTCGTGCGGACCGGGGTGCCGGGGGTCCCGTCGAGGTCGGCCAGCAGGTCGGCCCCGGCCATGACCTGGGCCCCGGGCTTGCCGCCGAGCTGCCCGTTCAGCTCCTTCTGCAGCCCGGAGACGCCGACCTGGGACTGCGCGGTGTAGCCGGCGCCGAGCTGCTTGAGCTGGTCCGCGGTCGGGAACCCGACCCGGCCCAGCAGCGGCTGGGCGAAGGTCCGGGTCGGTGCCAGCAGCTGCGTACCCTCCTGGAACACCGTGCCCGGCAGGTTGTAGATCTGCGGCTTGATCGTGAGGTAGTCGGTCCGGCGCAGCGTGATCACCGTGACGAACGAGTCCGGCTTGGCCTTCTTCACGTCCGCGACGATGTCGGCGCCGTCGATCTTCAGCACCGCCGCCAGCCGGGCCGCGAGCGAGGCCAGGTCGGTGACCTTGCTGGGCTGGACGCCGACGGTGACCACGTCGGTCCGGGCGAACAGCGGCGCGCCGGCCGAGTCCTCCAGCGCGGCCCGGGCCGGCAGCACCGAGGTGACGCTGAGCTTCTGCAGTCCCTCGGCGGTCAGCCGTGGGTGCAGGTCGGCCGCGCTCCACCCGACGGTCCAGTTGTCGCCGGTGTGCGTGAGCGGCAGCGTCCCGCCGTACTTCCAGGGGGCCGCGACGCCCGGCAGCGTCCAGGTCGCCGTGTACGCCGCGGTCGCGTGCGCGTCGTCCTGCTCGGTCACCGCGCCCAGGGTGGTCGCGACCTTGGCGCCCGCGCCGAGCCCGGTCGAGAACTGCTGGAGCATCGTGGCGGCGGTGTTCGCGTCGTCGGTCTGCGCGGCCGCGTTCGGGACGTCGCCGCCCGCCCAGGCCGCCAGGAAGGCCTGGGCGGCGTCCGACGGCCCGGACTCCTTCTTGTTCCACCAGCAGCCCGAGGCGAGCAGGGCGACGATGACGATGAGCGCGGCGAACGTCGGCGATCGGCGGCGCAACGGGTGCTCCCTGGGCTCGGGCGTCGAGGACTCAGAACAAGAGGACCTGGAACAAGAGGACTTAGAACAAGACGCTGGAAAACGTCCCGACGTTGCGCAGACCGACCCGTTCGTACGCGCGGCGGGCCGGCAGGTTGAAGTCGTTGACGTAGAGGCTCACGGTGGGGGCGACCGAGCGCAGCGCCTCGGCCACCACCGTCGCGGTGCCGAGGGTGCCGAGGCCGCGGCCGCGGTACTCCGGGTCGACCCAGACGCCCTGGATCTGCGCGGCCCGGACGCTGACCGCGCCGAGCTCGGCCTTGAACAGCACCCGCCCGTTCTCGATCCGGGCGAACGCCCGCCCGGCCAGCACCAGGTCCCGGACCCGGGCCCGGTACGCGGCGCCGTTGTCGTTGCCGAGCGGCGACGTGCCGACCTCCTCGGTGAACATCGCCACGCAGGCCGGCATCAGCAGGTCCAGCTCGGCGATCGACACCCGCCGGACGGCCGGGTCGCCGGCGAGGACCGGGGCGCAGTTCGTCGCCAGCAGCGGCTGGCTGGCCCGGACCTCGCGGGCCGCTCCCCAGTGCGGCTCCAGCCGTTCCCACAGGGCCGCGACCGCGTGCGCCGGGCCGACGATCGAGGAGCAGCGCCGGCCCTGCCGCCGGGCCCGGTCGGCGAACGCGGCGAGCGCGGCCGGGGCATCGCCGACCGGGACGAGGTTCGCCCCGGCGAAACAGGCCGCCTCCAGCCGGGTGCTGCCGTAGCCCCAGAGCTCCGCGCCGAGCCGCCACGGGTCCAGCCCCGCGGTCTCCACCCGGGACGCGACGAAGCAGTGCGCGACGGGGTCGCGGTCGAGCAACGGCCGCAGCGCGGGAAGGTCGGCCCCGGTGAGCAGTCGAGCCGCACCACCGAGCCTCAGCACGCTGCCAAGCGTATGCCCGCGGGTCCCCCGGTCGAGTGCCGGGATCGCCCCGGCCGGGGCCGGCGACGGCGGGCCGGGCTGGCAGGATCGCGGGGTGCTGACGGTCCGCGCTCGTGCCGATGCCGACGCCGCCGCGGTGGCCGCGCTGCTGGCGGCGACCGCGGACCGGACCGAGGCGCTGGACCCGGCGATCCGGCTCGCCCGCCGGCCCGGGTCCGGCCCGGCGCTGGTCGCGGTCGGCGCGGACGGCGCCCTGCACGGCCATGTCCGGCCGGTCGAGCAGGTGCTCGACGCCGAGGATCCCGATCGCGCGTACGGCCCGGACCGGTCGGTGTCCTGGTTCGACGCCGCCGCGACCGGTCCGGACGCGATCGCCGCGCTGGCCGCCGCGATCCGCGCCACCCCGGTCGGGGCCGAGGCCGACGGGGTGCTCTGGCCGGCCGTGGACGAGGGCTGGTGGGCCGGGATCGGCCTCGAGCCGAGCGGCCACTACTGCCTGCGTCCGCCCGTCCCGCTGCCCGGCCCGCTCCCCGGCGGCGTGACCACCCGGGCGGCCGGGCCGGACGACGTCGAGGCGGTGGTCGCGCTGCACCGGGAGGCGGTCGCGTTCCAGGCCGCCGCCAGCCCGTACGTCCGGCAGGTGCCCGCGGCCGAGGCCGGCTTCCGTAGCCGCCTGTCGACGGGGACGTCGTCCTCGACCCTGCTCGAGGCCGGCGGCCGGCCGATCGCGGTCTGCGAGTGGTGGCCGGTCGACGGCGGCGAGCCGGACCGCCCCGCCCTGCTGCCCCCGGGCCGCTACGTCTACCTCAACTCGGTCGCCGTCACCGCCGGGGCGCGGGGGAGCGGGCTCGGCCGGGCGCTGGTCTCGGCCGCGCTGGCCGCCGCGGACGCCCCCGACGGCAGCACGCTGTGGTTCTCGCCATCGAACCCGATCGCCAGCCGGGTCTGGCCGCACCTAGGGTGGCGCCCGATCTGGTCCGCCTGGGAACGACGGAGCTGAGACAACGTGCCCGACCTGATGTCCTCCTGGTTCGTCCACACCCTGCGCGAGGTGCCGGCCGAGGCCGAGGTGCCGAGCCACCGCCTGCTGCTGCGCGCCGGGTACGTCCGCCGCGTCGCCTTCGGCGGGTACGCCTGGCTGCCGCTCGGCCTGAAGGTCCTGCGCAACGTCGAGCGGATCGTCCGCGAGGAGATGGACCGCATCGGCGCGCTGGAGGTGCTGTTCCCGGCGCTGCTGCCGCGCGAGCCGTACGAGACCACCGGCCGCTGGGACGCCTACGGGCCGGACATCTTCCGGCTCGTCGACCGGCGCGGCGCCGACCACCTGCTCGCACCCACCCACGAGGAGATGTTCGCCCTGCTCGCGAAGGCGGAGCTGGGCTCGTACCGGGACCTGCCGCTGTCGATCTACCAGGTGCAGACGAAGTTCCGGGACGAGACCCGGCCGCGCTCGGGGCTGCTGCGCACCCGCGAGTTCGTGATGAAGGACTCGTACTCCTTCGACCTGACCGACGAGGGGCTGGCCACCTCGTACGCGGCGCACCGGGAGGCGTACCTGCGGATCTTCGCCCGGCTCGGGATCGACGTCCGGGTGGTCTCGGCGGTGTCCGGGGCGATGGGCGGCTCCCGGTCGGAGGAGTTCCTGGCCCCGACGCCGGTCGGCGAGGACACGTTCGCCTCCTGCGCGCAGTGCGGGTACGCGGCCAACACCGAGGCCGTCCCGTCGCCGTCCCGGACCGCCCCGATCGCCGAGCCCGGGCCGGTGGAGGAGCTGGACACCCCGGACACGCCGACGATCGAGACGCTGGCCGCGGCGGTGGGCGTTCCGGCGTCGGCGACGCTGAAGAACCTGCTCGTGCTGGCCGGGGACGAAGTCGTCGCGATCGGCGTGCCCGGCGACCGGGAGGTCGACCTGGGCCGGGTGGAGGGCGTGCTGGGCCCGGTCCGGCTGTTCGAGCCGGCCGACTTCGCCGGCCGGCCCGAGCTGGTCCGCGGCTACGTCGGCCCGCAGGGGATGGCGGGCACTGCCTTCCGCTACCTGGCCGACCGGCGGGTCTCGCCCGGCACCAGCTGGGTCACCGGCGCCAACAAGCCCGACCGGCACGCCCGCAACGTGGTCGCCGGCCGCGACTTCACCGTCGAGCAGTACGCCGACGTGGTCACCGTGCTCGACGGCGACCCGTGCCCGACCTGCGGCGCGCCGCTGGTGCTGGAGCGCGGCGTCGAGGTCGGGCACGTCTTCCAGCTCGGCCGCAAGTACACCGACGCCTTCGAGCTGGACGTCTCCGGTCCGGACGGCGCGCTGGTCCGCCCGACCATGGGCTCGTACGGGATCGGCGTGTCCCGGGCGGTCGCCGTGGTCGCCGAGCAGCACCACGACGAGCGCGGGCTGATCTGGCCCCGCGAGGTCTCCCCGTACGACGTCCACATCGTGCCGGTCGGGCGCGGTGACCAGCCGGCGCACGCCCGGGACCTGGCCGAGCGGCTGGAGGACACCGGGCTGCGGGTGCTCCTCGACGACCGGGAGGCCTCGGCCGGGGTCAAGCTCACCGACGCCGAGCTGCTCGGCGTGCCGCACGTCGTGGTCGTCGGGCGCCGCTCGGCCGAGGGCGTGGTCGAGGTCCGCGACCGGGTCACCGGCGAGGCGTCCGAGTCGAGCCTGGACGACGTGGTCTGGGCGGTGACCCGGTGACGGTCACGGCCGTGCTCTTCGACTGGGGCGGCACGCTCACGCCCTGGCACACGATCGAGCTCGGCGACGGCTGGAAGGCCTGCGGGCTCGGCGACGAGGCCGCCGAGCGGCTGGTCGCGGCCGAGGACGGGATCTGGGCCCGGGCCCGGGCGACCCAGCGCAGCGGCACCATCGACGAGGTGTTCGCGATGGCCGGGGTGACCGCGGGGCCGGCCGAGCTGGCCGCGTACTACGCCTGGTGGGAGGAGCACACCTACACCGACCCCGAGGTCGAGCCGCTGTTGCGGGCGCTGCGCGAGCGCGGCATCCGGATCGGGGTGCTGTCGAACACGCTCTGGCCGCGCACCGAGCACCAGCGGGTGTTCCGCCGGGACGGGGTCGCCGAGCTCATCGACGCGGCCGTCTACACCAGCGAGATCGAGTGGACCAAGCCGCACCCGGAGGCCTTCCGGACGGCCCTGGCGGCGGTCGGAGCCGAGCCGGAGGACGCGGTGTTCGTCGGGGACCGGCCCTGGGACGACATCGCGGGGGCGAAGGGCGTGGGGATGCGGGCGGTGCTGATCCCGCACAGCACGATCCCGGCGTACCAGCAGGGGCCCGTGCAGGGCGAGCCGGACGCGATCGTCTCCCGGCTGTCCGAGCTGCTCCCGCTCGTCGACGGCTGGCGCTAGTCCCCGGGGAACGGGACGGTCGCGGGGGCGATCGGGAGGGCGACCCGCCAGCGGGTGGCGCGGACGGCCGCGTCGGCCAGCGCCAGCAGCGCGGTCCGGCGGACGTCGACGTCGTCGGTCGCCGCCACCGTGTACCGCCAGGCCGCCGCGGCGCCCTCCTCCAGGTGCACGGCCAGCCGGAGCGCGGAGCGCCGGTCGGTGACCGGGAAGGGCAGCGCGTACGACGACTCGGTCGGGACCGGGTCGCCGCCGTAGGTGGTGATGAGCGTGACGGTCTGGTCCCGGCGGGTGCGGTGCGCGTCGTCGGCGTCCCGGACCGCGGCCTGCAGCGGGTCGCCGGCCCGGGCCCCGACGATGCCGTAGCCCCAGATCACCGCGTGCTCGGCGGCCAGCGCGGTCTGCAACGCCGGCACCTGCCCGGTCCCCGACGGGGCCGGCGACGGAGTGCTCGACGGAGTGCCCGTCGGGGTCCCGGTCCCGGCGGCGGTGGTCCCGGCGCCGGCCGGCGGGGCGGCCGAGGTCGGCCGGGGCGGGCTCGTCATGCCAGCACCACCAGGTGGCTGGACTCGCTGGCGGAGATGCCGGCCAGCAGCCGGGCCCGATCGGCCGGCGCGGTCAGCGCGACCGTCCCGCGGGCCGAGGCCGCGGCGCGCTCGGCCCCCCGCAACACCGCCAGCGCCAGCGCCGCCGTCCGCGGCACGGTCACCGGCGCGGAGCTGCCGGACGCCCCTGGCGCCGGCGTCGCGCCCGACGGCTCCGACCCGCCGGCCGCGCCGGAGGGCTCCGACCCGCCGGTTGCGCCGGAGGGCTGCGGGGCGCCGGTGGCGCCGGAGGGCTGCGGCGCGGCCGTGGTGCCCGCGCCAGCCGGCGCGGAGGCGGCCGGGCCCAGCAGGCCGGCCAGCGCGGTCGCGTGCGCGGCGTGGTCGGCCCGGACCGCGGCCAGCCGCGCCCGCAACGCCGGGTAGCGGGTGATCGTCGCGTCGTACAGGCCCAGCAGCCGGTTCTCATCCGCCAGCTCGGCCAGCAGCGGATCCGGCGGCGGGGGAGCGCTGGGTGACGGGCTCGGGGCCGGCGACCCGCCCGCCGTGCACCCGGCCAGCAGGACGCCGCCCGACCCGGCCGTGAGCGCGGCCGCGAGCACGGTACGACGGGCGACGGCGACCACGATCCGGGAGTCTTTCAGAGCATCCGCACCGCCCCGGCGCCACCCGGACGGCGTCCCGGTCCCGCCCGGCTCGTCACTGTTCGTGTCCCGAGCGTGTAGCCGCTACCCTCGTGAGGTTGTCCACGAACCGTGAGGAGGCTCCACCGATGACGTCCGGAGCGGGCCTGCGGGAGCGGGTGGCGACGGTGATCCGCCCGGCGGTCACCGCGGTCGGTTGCGACCTGGAGCAGGTCACGGTCAGCCCGGCCGGCAAGCGCAAGGTGGTGCGGGTGGTGGTCGACGCCGACGCGGGCGTCACGCTGGACGCGGTCGCCGCGGTCAGCCGGGCCGTCACCGAGGTGCTCGACGCCAGGGACACCGAGCTGTTCGGCGACTCGGCGTACGTTCTGGAGGTGACCTCGCCCGGGGTCGACCGCCCGCTGACCGAGCCGCGGCACTGGCGGCGCGCGATCGGCCGGCTGGTCGAGGTGCCGGTCGACGGGACGCCGGTCAAGGCCCGGGTGGCCGGCGCGGACGACGACGGCGTCGAGCTCGAGGACGAGAGCGGCACCCGGACCCGGTACGGGTGGGATCAGCTGGACCACGGGACGGTGCAGGTCGAGTTCGGCCGGCCGACCGCGGAGAACCAGGTCGACGAGACCGAGACCGAGAACGAGGACGACGAGAACGAGGACGACGAAGTCGGGGACGACGAGGAGATTTCCGCGGACGAGGAGGAGTCGTGAACGTCGACATATCGGCGTTGCGCCTGATCGAGCGGGAGAAGGAGATCTCCTTCGACACCGTCGTACTGGCCATCGAGACCGCTCTGCTCACCGCGTACAAGCACACCGAGGGGCCGCAGCCGGACGCCCGGGTCGAGGTCGACCGCAAGTCCGGCGCCGTGACCGTCTGGGCCCAGGAACTGGGCGAGGACGGCACCGTCGCCCGCGAGTGGGACGACACGCCGCACGACTTCGGCCGGATCGCCGCGATGACCGCCAAGCAGGTCATCCTGCAGCGGCTGCGCGACGCCGAGCACGAGATCACCTTCGGGGAGTGGACCGGGCGCGAGGGCGACGTCGTCGGCGGCGTGGTCCAGCACCACGAGGGCCGGGCCGAGCGCGGGATCGTGCTGGTCAGCCTGGGCAAGGTCGAGGCCGTGCTGCCGCCGGCCGAGCAGGTCCCGGGCGAGGTCTACGAGCACGGCCTGCGCCTGAAGGCGTACGTGGTGGGCGTGACCAAGGGCTCGCGCGGCCCGTCGATCACGCTGAGCCGGACCCACCCGAACCTGGTGCGCAAGCTGTTCGCGCTGGAGGTGCCGGAGGTCGCGGACGGGACCGTGGAGATCCCGGCGGTGGCCCGGGAGGCCGGCCACCGGTCCAAGATCGCGGTCCGCTCGACCGTCTCCGGGGTCAACCCGAAGGGCGCCTGCATCGGTCCGATGGGGGCCCGGGTCCGCAACGTGGTCGCCGAGCTGCACGGCGAGAAGATCGACATCGTGGACTGGTCGGACGACCCGGCCGCGTTCATCGCCCAGGCGCTCTCGCCGGCCGAGGTGATCTCGGTCGAGGTCGTCGACGAGGCCGCCCGGTCGGCCCGGGTGATCGTGCCGGACTACCAGCTGTCGCTGGCGATCGGCCGCGAGGGACAGAACGCGCGGCTGGCGGCCCGGCTGACCGGCTGGCGGATCGACATCCGCAGCGACGCCGCGCCCGCGACGCCGACGGCCGAGCGGCCGGCGGCCAGCGGTCCGGCCCGCGCACCCGGGACGTCCAACCCGATCCGGACCGGCGGCGCCCGGCAACGCCCGCCGGCCACCCCCGGCTCGCGCGTCCCCCGGTGACCCGCACGCCCCTCCCGGTAGCCGTGCCCCGGCCCGCGGTTGGCCCCCTGCCGGCCGCGGCAACGGGTGCCGGCCGGGTGCGGGTGTACGGGCGTCGGCGCGACCCTGGCGCAAAGAGGTAGACTGCTGGTGGTCCATCGCACGTCGTCGGTGCCCGTGCGCACCTGCGTCGGTTGCCGTCGCCGTGCTGTGGCCTCCGAGCTGTTGCGTGTCGTGGTGGTGGAGGGTCCGGCCGGTCTCCGGCTCGAACCAGATCCACGCCGTCGGTCGCCCGGTCGAGGTGCCTCACTGCACCTGGACCTCGGGTGCCTCGATCTCGCGGAGCGGCGCCGGGCGTTCGGTCGCGCACTTCGCGTACCGGGCTCGTTCGACGCCGCGTCTGTCCGTGAGTACGTTTCGCAGCACGTCCCGGACGTAGCCCCGGAGGCGGGCACCGTGTCCGTCCCCCGACCAAGTCAGGCAGGTCGAAAAGGCAATGAGCACTCGATGAAGCGCCAGCGATGAGCGTGTTCCACCACTAGCTGAGCCGAGCGGACCGCCGCCCGGCTCCGGACGAGGAGACCAGTGGCAGGCAAGGCCCGCGTACATGAGCTCGCGAAGGAGCTCGGGGTAGAGAGCAAGGTCGTCCTGGCCAAGCTCAAGGAGATGGGCGAGTTCGTCAAGAGCGCGTCCTCCACGATCGAACCGCCGGTCGCGCGCCGGCTCAAGGAAGCGTTCCCCGGCAACGGGTCCGCTCCGACCCCCGGCCCCCGGCCCGGCCGCCGTCCCGGCGTGCCCGGCCCCGGCCCCCGTCCGGCCCCCGCGGCCGACTCCGGCACATCCGATCCGGCGCCGGCGGCCCCGGCGGCCCAGCCTGGTCCGGCGATGCCCGGCCCGGCGATGCCTGGTCCGGCCATGCCTGGTCCGGCGATGCCCGGCCCGGCCATGCCCGGCCCCCGGCCCGGCCCGGCCCAGCCGCGCCCGGCGGCGGCCTCCAGCGCGCCCGCCCCGGCTCCGGCCCGCCCGGCTCCGGCCGGCGGCAGCCCGGCTCCGGGCCCGCGCCCGGCCGCCCGTCCCGGTCCCGCGCCCGCCGCGGGCCCGGCCGGCGGCAGCACCCCGAGCACGCCCGGCCTGCCTCCGCGGCCGGCCCCGCGCCCGGGCAACAACCCCTTCGGTGTCAACCAGGGCCAGACCCCGGGCCTCCCGCCGCGCCCGCCGGCCGCGCGCCCCGCGCCCGGTGGCCCCCGTCCGGGTCCCGGCGGTCCGCGTCCGGTGTCCGGCACCGGTGGCGCGCGTCCCGGCCCGGCCGGCGCCCGTCCGGGCGGTCCGGCCGGTCCCGGCGGTCCCCGTCCCGGCCCGCGGCCGAGTGCCGGTCCGGGCGGTCCGCGCCCGACGCCGGGCATGATGCCCAACCGGCAGCCTGGCGGCAGCGGCGGTCCGGGCGGTCCGGGCGGTCGCCCCGGCGGCGGTCCGGGCGGTCGTCCCGGCGGCGGTCCGGGCGGTCGTCCCGGCGGCGGTGCCGGTGGCGGTGGCGGTTTCCGCGGCGGTCCCGGTGGTGGCGGCGGTGCCGGTCGCCCCGGCGGTCCGGGCGGTGGCGGTGGCGGCGGCGGTGGCTACCGCGGCGGTCCCGGTGGTGCTGGCGGCGGCGCGCCCGGTGGCGGCTTCCGTGGCGGCCCGGGTGGTCGTCCCGGCGGCGGTGGCCGTGGTCGCGGCGGCGGTACGGCCGGTGCGTTCGGCCGCGGTGGCGGCCGGGGTCCGGTCCGCGGCCGCAAGAGCAAGAAGCAGCGGCGTCAGGAGTTCGACAACATGTCGGCGCCCTCCCTGGGCGGCGTGCAGGTTCCCCGCGGCAACGGCGACACCGTCCGGCTGCCCCGCGGCGCCTCGCTCTCGGACTTCGCCGACCGGATCAACGCCAACCCGGCGTCCCTGGTCACGGTGATGTTCCACCTGGGCGAGATGGTCACGGCGACGCAGTCGGTCAGCGACGAGACGTTGCAGCTGCTCGGGGCCGAGCTGGGCTACACGATCCAGGTGGTCAGCCCGGAGGACGAGGACCGCGAGCTGCTCGACGACTTCGACCTCACCTTCGGGGAGAACGAGGGCGACGACGACGACCTGGCGGCGCGTCCGCCGGTGGTCACGGTCATGGGTCACGTCGACCACGGCAAGACCCGGCTGCTGGACGCCATCCGCAAGACCAGCGTGATGGAGTCCGAGGCCGGCGGCATCACCCAGGCGATCGGTGCGTACCAGGTCATCGCGCACACCTCCGAGGGAGTCGAGCGGCCGGTCACGTTCATCGACACCCCGGGCCACGAGGCGTTCACCGCCATGCGTGCCCGCGGTGCGAACGTGACCGACATCGTGATCCTGGTCGTCGCCGCCGACGACGGCGTCATGCCGCAGACGGTGGAGGCGCTCAACCACGCCCAGGCCGCCGCGGTTCCGATCGTGGTCGCGGTCAACAAGATCGACAAGGAGGGGGCCAACCCCGCCAAGATCCGCCAGCAGCTGACTGAATACGGCCTGGTGGCGGAGGAGTACGGCGGCGAGACCCTGTTCGTCGACGTGTCGGCCCGGCAGCGGATCGGCATCGACGAGCTGCTCGAGTCGGTCCTGCTCACCGCGGACGCCTCGCTCGACCTGCGGGCGAACCCGGACCAGGACGCGCAGGGTGTGACCATCGAGGCCCACCTGGACCGCGGCCGCGGTCCGGTGGCGACCGTGCTGGTCCAGCGGGGCACGCTGCACGTGGGCGACTCGATCGTCTCCGGCGACGGCTTCGGCCGGGTCCGGGCGATGCTCGACGAGAACGGCCGGCCGATGCAGGAGGCGGGCCCGGCCCGCCCGGTGCAGGTGCTCGGCTTCACCTCGGTGCCCGGCGCCGGCGACAGCTTCCTGGTCGTCGACGAGGACCGGGTGGCCCGGCAGATCGCCGAGCGGCGGCAGGCCCGTGAGCGCAACGCTCAGCTGGCCAAGTCCCGGCGGCGCATCTCGCTGGACGACCTGGACCGGGTGCTCAAGGAGGGCCAGGTCGAGCAGCTCAACCTGATCCTCAAGGGTGACGGTTCGGGTTCGGTCGAGGCGCTCGAGGACGCGCTGATGAAGATCGAGGTGGGCGAGGGCGAGGAGGTGGCCCTGCGGGTCATCCACCGCGGCGTCGGCGGCATCACCGAGGACGACGTCAACCTGGCGACGGCCTCGGACGCGATCATCATCGGCTTCAACGTCCGGCCGGTCGGCCGGGCGCGGGAGGCCGCGGACCGCGAGGGCGTGGAGGTGCGGTATTACACCGTCATCTACCAGGCCATCGAGGAGATCGAGGCCGCGCTCAAGGGCATGCTCAAGCCCGAGTTCGAGGAGGCCCAGCTCGGCACGGCGGAGGTCCGCGAGGTCTTCCGGGTGCCGCGGATCGGCAACGTCGCCGGCTGCCTGGTGCGGTCGGGCGAGATCCGGCGCAACTCCAAGGCCCGCCTGGTGCGGGACGGCGCGGTGGTGGCGGAAAACCTCACCGTGCAGTCGCTCAAGCGGTTCAAGGAGGACGCGACCGAGGTCCGCGAGGGCTTCGAGTGCGGCATCGGGCTCGGCTCGTTCAACGACATCAAGATCGATGACGTGATCGAGACGTTCGAGCTGCGCGAGAAGCCGCGGCGGTAACCCCGGAGTTGTTCACCGGGTCACTGGTGGCCGACCTTCTCCTCGGCGACGTCAGGTCGCTGAAGGAGAAGCGCTCGGTGGTACGGCCGGTCGTGGCGGAGCTGCGCCGGAAGTACGGGGTGGCCGCGGCCGAAGTGGGCGACGCCGACCTGCATCGCAGGACGCAGGTCGGCGTCGCCGCCGTGGCCGCGGACGCCGCGCACGTGACCGAGCTGCTCGACGCGTGCGAGCGGCTGATCGCGGACAGACCCGATGTGCAGCTGCTGGCCGTACGGCGGCAGCTGTTCCGGGACACGGACGACACGGACGACTAGTCAGGACGAGGAGCCCCCGGTGGCCGACCAGGCGCGGGCGCGGCGGCTCGCGGTACGCATCCGCGAGATCGTCGCCTCCACTCTGGAGAACCAGGTCAAGGACCCGCGGCTGGGCATGGTGACGATCACCGACGCCCGGCTGACCCCGGACCTGCGCGACGCGACGCTCTACTACACCGTGTACGGCGACGACGACGCCCGGCAGTCCACCGCGATGGCGCTGGAGAGCGCCCGCGGGGTCCTGCGGACCGAGGTCGGGCGGCAGACCGGGGTGAAGTTCACCCCGACGCTGGCGTTCGTCCCGGACGCGGTGCCGGAGCAGTCCGAGCGCATCAACGAGCTGCTCGCGGTCGCCCGCGACGCCGACGCCGGGCTGGAGAAGGTCCGGGAAGGGGCGACGTACGCCGGCGACCCGGACCCGTACCGGCACGACCCGGACGAGGTCGACGAGGACACCAGCAGTGGGGTGGACGTGGCCCCACCGGCCGGGCAGTCTTCCGACTCGTGACCGGGTTGCTGCCGCCGACCGAGGCGGAATGGGACAAGGCCGTCGCGGCACTGACCGCCGACCGGCCCGACGTCGTGCTGGCCTGCCATGTCAACCCGGACGCCGACGCGGTCGGCAGCATGCTCGCGCTGGCGCACGTGCTGCGCCGCCGCGGCGCCCGGGTGCTGCCGTCCTTCAGCGCCCCGTTCGAGCTGGCCGACTCGCTGGCCGGGCTACCCGGGGTGGACCTGCTGGTCGCGCCGGAGTCGGTGCCGGCGGCGCCGGCCCTGCTGGTCACGCTCGACACCGGCAGCGCCGACCGGCTCGGCTCGCTCGCCCCGCTGGTGGATACGGCGGCCGAGGTGCTGGTCGTCGACCACCACGCCTCCAACACCCGCTTCGGCACGCTGCACCTGGTCGACGCGGCCGCCGCGGCCACCGCGGTGCTGGTGGAGGAGCTGGTCCGGCGGCTGGACGTCGCCCTCGACGCCGACATCGCCGCCTGCCTGTACGCGGGACTGGTCACCGACACCGGCTCGTTCCGGTTCGCCTCGACCACCGCCGAGACGCACGAACTGGCGGCCCGGTTGCTGCGGACGGGCATCCGGCACGACCTCATCACCCGCCGGCTGCTGGACACCCACCCGGCCGGCTGGCTCGGCATGGTCGGCGCCGCGCTGGCCCGGGCCCGGCTGGAGCCGGCCGCCGCGGGCGGGCTCGGGCTGGTCTGGACCGAGACCCGGCTGGCCGAGCTGACCGCGGCCGGCCTCGGCCCGGACCAGGCCGAGAGCGTCATCGACCTGGTCCGCACCGCGGCCGAGGCCGAGGTCGCGATGGTCTGCAAGCAGGCCCTGGCCGGCGGCTGGACGGTCTCGATGCGGTCGAAGGGCGCCATCGACGTGAGCGCCGCGGCGGTCGCGCTCGGCGGCGGCGGGCACCGCTTCGCGGCCGGCTTCAGCTCCGACGCCGACCTGGACGCGACCGTGGCCGCGGCCCGCGCCGCCCTGGACGCGGCCCCCCAGCTGCCCGGATGAGCGAGCTGCCCCCGGGCGGGCTGGTCGTGGTGGACAAGCCGGCCGGCCTGACCTCGCACGACGTGGTGGCCCGGGTCCGCCGGATCGCGCGCACCCGGCGGGTCGGCCACGCCGGCACCCTCGACCCGATGGCCACCGGCGTACTGGTGCTCGGGGTCGAGCGGGCGACCAAGCTGCTCGGCCACCTCACGCTCACCGACAAGTCGTACGCGGCGACGATCCGGCTCGGGCAGGACACGGTCACCGACGACGCCGAGGGGGAACCGACCGGCGGCGCCTCCGCGGCCGGAGTGACCGAGAATGAGGTCGCGACGGGGTTGGCGGCGTTGACCGGCACGATCGATCAGGTCCCGTCCGCGGTGTCCGCGATCAAGATCGACGGCAAGCGGTCCTACGCCCGGGTCCGGGCCGGCGAGCAGGTCGAGCTGGCCGCCCGCACGGTCACCGTGTCCCGGCTGGCACTGGCCGGCTGGGCCCGCCCGGGCGCGGACCTGCTCGACCTGGACGTCGAGGTCGACTGCTCCTCGGGCACGTACGTGCGGGCGCTGGCCCGCGACCTCGGCCGGGCGCTGGGCACCGGCGGCCACCTGACCGCGCTGCGCCGGACCCGGGTCGGCCCGTTCACGCTGGCCGAGGCGGTCACCCTGGACGAACTGGCGCAGCGGCCGGACCCGATCGGGATCCCGCTCGACGCGGCCGTCGCCGCCGCCTTCCCGCGCCGCGCGCTGACCGCCGAGCAGGCCGCCCGGGTCGCGAGCGGCGGCCGGCTCGATCCGTACGGCGTGCCGGGGCCGTACGGGGCGATCGATCCGGACGGCCGCGCGGTCGCCCTGCTGGAGGACCGGGACGGGGCGGCCCGCTCACTGGTGGTCCTCCGTCCGGCCTGAGGTGGCCTCCCAGTAGGCTTCACGAGGTTTGCCCGAGGAGACGGAGGATCCGGTGCTGCGCTGGCGTGGCCTTGACAGCGTCCCCTCGGGATGGGGGCGGTCCGTGGTGACGATCGGCGTCTTCGACGGCCTGCACCGCGGCCACCAGGAGCTGATCCAGAAGGCGCTGTACCGCGCCCGGGACACCCTGCGCCCGCTCGTGCTGGTCACCTTCGACCCGCATCCGAGCGAGGTCGTCCGCCCCGGCACCCACTCGCCCGTGCTCACCCCGGTCCGCCGCAAGGCGGAGCTTGTCGACTGGCTGGGGGTCGACGCTTATTTCGTCTTGCCCTTCACGCCCGAGCTCAGCCGGATGCCTCCGGACGAGTTCGTGCACGTCGTGCTGGTAGAGACGCTGCACGCGGAGGCCGTCGTGGTCGGGGAGAACTTCCGCTTCGGTCACAAGGCCGCCGGCGATCTGAATCTCTTGCGTACTCTGGGCTCAAGGTTCGGGTTCTCGACCGAAGGGGTGGGGATGCTCCGCGACGACGACGTGACGCTGTCCTCCACGTTCGTCCGATCCAGCATCGACGCCGGTGAGGTCGGGCAGGCGGCGAAGGCGCTCGGGCGCCCGCACCGGATCGACGGCATCGTGGTGCGCGGCGAGGGCCGGGGCCGGCAGCTCGGCTACCCGACCGCGAACGTGCACACCGAGAAGCACGTGGCCATCCCCGCCGACGGGGTGTACGCGGGCTGGGCCGTGCTGAACAAGAAGCGGCTGCCGGCGGCGATCTCGGTCGGCACCAACCCGACGTTCGAGGGCAAGATGCGGACGGTCGAGGCCTACATCCTCGACTTCGACGAGGACATCTACGGCGTGGAGCTCGGGGTCGAGTTCGTCGAGCGGCTCCGCGGGATGGAGAAGTTCGACAGCATCGACGCGCTGATCGAGCAGATGGCCGTCGACGTCGACCGCACCCGCGACAAGCTGCGGTAACGGGCCCGGCCTCCCGGCCTGCTACCCTGTAAGTCACGCACCACGAGGGTGCGGTGTGACGTTTGCCTCCGTGACAACGACCGGCGGCACACACCTGAGACGTACGAGGGAGTTGCGGCGTGGCGCTTGCCAACGACGTGAAGAAGCAGATCATGACGGACTACGCGACCGTCGAGGGCGACACCGGCTCTCCCGAGGTCCAGGTGGCGATGCTGTCGCGCCGGATCGCGGACCTCACCGACCACCTGCGTACGCACAAGCACGACCACCACAGCCGCCGCGGGCTGCTGCTGCTGGTAGGCCAGCGTCGCCGGCTGCTGAAGTACCTCGCGGCGACCGACATCACGCGCTACCGCGGGCTGATCGAGCGACTCGGCCTCCGCCGGTAGTACGAGAGGGGAGTGGCCTCCGGGTCGCTCCCCTCACTCGTACGGCAACCCTGCCGTACGGGACCAGGCTCCGTACCGGACCGCCTGGCGCAGCAGGAAGCGCCGGTCCTCGGTAGTGGCCCCCGGGACTCATTCAACGCCCGGGCGCTCCCATCGAAGACCGGCTGGGAACTCCCACCGCGTCGTGCGTCCGGGACGGACGTAGCAAGAAAGAGGGCACAACAGAGTGTCAGAAAGCACCATCCACGAGTCCGTTGCGACGATCGACAACGGCAAGTACGGCACCCGCAGCATCCGCTTCGAGACCGGCCGGCTGGCCAAGCAGGCCGCCGGGTCCGCCGTGGCGTACCTCGACGACGAGACCATGCTGCTCTCGGCCACCACGGCCTCGAAGAACCCCAAGGAACACCTCGACTTCTTCCCGCTGACGGTGGACGTCGAGGAGCGGATGTACGCGGCCGGGCGCATCCCCGGCTCGTTCTTCCGCCGCGAGGGCCGGCCGTCCGAGGACGCGATCCTCACCTGCCGGCTGATCGACCGCCCGCTGCGCCCGACCTTCGTCAAGGGTCTGCGCAACGAGGTCCAGGTCGTCATCACGGTCATGTCGCTGCACCCCGACCACCTCTACGACGTGGTCGCGATCAACGCGGCGTCGATGTCCACCCAGCTGTCCGGCCTGCCGTTCTCGGGCCCGATCGGCGCGACCCGGGTGGCGCTCGTCGAGGGCCAGTGGGTCGGCTTCCCGACCGTCTCGCAGCTCGAGGACGCGACCTTCGACATGGTCGTGGCCGGCCGGGTCGTCGGCGACGACGTCGCCGTCATGATGGTCGAGGCCGAGGCCACCGAGAAGGTCATCGAGCTGGTCTCCGGCGGCGCGACCGCGCCGACGGAGGAGGTCGTGGCCCAGGGCCTGGAGGCGGCGAAGCCGTTCATCCGGGAGCTGTGCCGGGCGCAGGCCGAGCTGGCCGCGGTGGCCGCGAAGCCGACCGCCGAGTTCCCGGTCTTCCTGGACTACAGCGACGAGGTCTTCGCGGCCGTCGAGCAGGCGGTCTCCGCCGACCTCGCCACCGCGCTGACCATCGCGGCCAAGCAGGAGCGCGAGACCGAGCTGGACCGGCTCAAGGCCGTCGCCAAGGCGGCCGTCGCCGGCAACGAGGCGCTGGCCGACCGCGAGGGCGAGGCCTCCGGGGCGTACCGGTCGCTGACCAAGAAGCTGGTCCGGCAGCGCATCCTGCGCGACCGGGTCCGCATCGACGGCCGCGGCCCGACGGACATCCGGCAGCTCTCGGCCGAGGTGCAGGCGCTGCCGCGCACCCACGGCTCGGCGCTGTTCGAGCGGGGCGAGACGCAGATCCTCGGCGTCACCACGCTGAACATGCTCGGCATGGAGCAGAAGCTCGACACGCTCTCGCCGGTCAAGCACCGC
>DASYKU010000120.1 GCA_035995165.1 Mycobacteriales bacterium | reverse complement strand
GACGATCTTGCCCTTGCGGCGGCCGAGCTCGACCTTGACCCGGGTGTCGAAGTTGTCGGAGAGCCGGTCGGCCAGGTCGGTGAGCGCGGGCGCACTGACCCGGCGGGCCGGCGCGGACCGGGTCGGGGTCGGCTTCTCGTGGGCGGCCAGGGCGACCAGCTCCTCGACCGCCCGGACCGAGAGGCCCTCGGCCACGATCCGGGTGGCCAGCGCGTCCTGCGCCTCGGCGTCGTCGAGGGTGAGCAGCGCCCGGGCGTGCCCGGCCGAGAGCACCCCGGCCGCGACCCGGCGCTGGACCGGCACCGGCAGGTTGAGCAGCCGGATCGTGTTGGTCACCTGGGAGCGGCTGCGGCCGATGCGGCCGGCCAGCTCCTCGTGGGTGGTGCCGAATTCGTCCAGCAGCTGCCGGTACGCCGCCGCCTCTTCCAGCGGGTTCAGCTGGGCCCGGTGCAGGTTCTCCAGCAGCGCGTCGCGCAGCATCGCGTCGTCGGCGGTGTCCCGCACGATCGCCGGGATCGTGGCCAGGCCGAGTTCGCGGCTGGCCCGCCACCGCCGCTCACCCATCACCAGCTCGTACGCGCCCGGGCCGGTCTCGCGGACGACCACCGGCTGCAGCAGGCCGAACTCGCGGATCGAGGTCTTGAGCTCGTCCTGCGCGTCCTCGTCGAAGACCTGGCGGGGCTGCTTCGCGTTCGGCCGGATCGCAGCGATCGGCACCTCTCGGAAGCTCGCCCCCGGCACCGCCGCCGGCTCCTGCGCGACTGGCACCGGCGGAGGCGACGGCGACGGCGAGGGCGACGAGGCGGGCGAGGGCGACGAGGCGGGTGGGTCCGCGACCGGAGCGACCTCGACCGGCGGCGTCTCGACCGGAGCAGTCGGGATCAGCGCCCCGAGCCCCTTGCCGAGCCCGCCCCGACGGCTCACACCGGCTCCCGCGGCGCCATCGGCGCCAGCCGGCTGCCGCGGTCGGCGAGCTCACGGGCCGCCTCGTAGTAGGTCAGCGCACCCCGCGAACCCGGGTCGTACGTCATCACCGACTGACCATATCCGGGTGCCTCCGACACCCGGACCGATCTGGGGATGACGACGTCGAGGACCAGCTCGCCGAAGTGGTTGCGGACCTCCTGGGCGACCTGGTCGGCGAGCTTGGTGCGCCCGTCGTACATGGTCAGCAGGATGGTGGAGATCAGCAGGCCGCTGTTGAGGTGCGACTTGATCAGCTCGATGTTGTTCAGGAGCTGGCCCAGGCCCTCCAGCGCGTAGTACTCGCACTGGATCGGGATGAGCACCTCGTCGCCGGCGACGAGCGCGTTGACCGTGAGCAGGCCGAGCGAGGGCGGGCAGTCGACCAGGATGTAGTCGACCTCGGTGCTGTACGCGGCGATCGCCCGGCGCAGCCGGTGCTCCCGGGCCACCACCGAGACCAGCTCGATCTCGGCGCCGGCCAGGTCGATCGTGGCCGGCACGCACCAGAGGTTCGGCGCCTGCTCGACCGGCACCGCGGCCTCGGCCAGCGGCATCCCGTCGACCAGCACCTCGTAGATCGAGGGCGTCCCGCTGGAGTGCTCGACGCCGAGGCCGGTGCTCGCGTTGCCCTGCGGGTCGAGGTCGATGACCAGCACGCGCAGCCCGTGCATGGACAGCGCGACGGCGAGGTTCACCGTGCTGGTCGTCTTGCCGACGCCGCCCTTCTGGTTGGCCACCGTCATGACCCGGCGGTGGGTCGGGCGGGGGAACGTGTCCTCGCCCCCGGTGTTGCGGACCCGGACAGCCTGCGCGGCCTCGCGCATTATCGGGGTGTCGAAGCTGTCGTTCTCCGGCGGCGCCGACCCGACCGCGTCGTCCAGGACGCTCCTGATCCGCGTCCGGCTGGCATCGAGCTCGGTCACGGTCTCATCCTCGCTGGTGTCATCGTCCGCGGAGTGCGACTCGCCGCCGCTCCGGGACCCGAACCACCCGACCGGGGCCGGCGTGCCGGTCACGGGCAGGACGTCCGGTGTGGGCGGTATCGGCCATCCGATCGGTCCGGATCGGTGGGTAGCCCCCGTGCTCGTCACCGTGCTCGGCCTCCTCGTGCCGTCGCCCGCACCGTACCCCTGGTCACGACGACCACCGTCGCGGGCGGATCTCCTACCTCGGTGACCACGGCGTCCGCCGCGTCGGCCAGCGGTTGGACCGCGGCCAGCTCTTCCGCCGCGGTCGACCCCTTCAGCGCCAGCAGCAGACCACCGGAGCGCAGCAGCGGGAGGCACCAGCCGGCCAGCTTGTCCAGGGGTGCGACCGCACGGGCGGTCACCACGTCGGCGCCACCGAGCTCCCGCCGGATGTGGCCCTCCTCGGCCCGGCCCCGGACCACCGTCACGGTGTCCAGGCCGAGCTGCTCGACGCACTCGGTGAGGAAGGCGGCCCGCCGGGCCAGCGGCTCCAGCAAGGTCACGCGCAAGTCCGGCCGGGCCAGCGCGAGCGGGATGCCGGGCAGGCCAGCCCCGCTGCCGACGTCGACGACGCGGGCCCGGTCCGGGACCAGCGCGGCGATCGCAGCCGAGTTGAGCAGGTGCCGGTCCCAGAGCCGGGGCACCTCCCGCGGGCCGATCAGCCCGCGGATGGTGCCGTCGGTCGCCAGCAGCCGCGCGTACGCCGCCGCCCGGTCGACGGCGGGACCGAAGACCGCGGCGGCGTGCGGCGGTACGACCAACTCAGTGTCCACAGTGGACACTCATACGAGCCCCGATCAGTCCGGCAGGACGACGACCCGGCGGTCCGGCTCCTCGCCCTCGGACTCGCTGCGGACCGCGTCGATCTCGGAGATCGCGTCGTGCACGACCTTCCGCTCGAACGGGTTCATCGCGTCCAGCCGGACGGGGGCGCCGGAGTCCTTGACCTCGGCGGCCGCGTCCCGGGCGATCACGGCCAGCGCCGTACGCCGCCGGGCCCGGTAGCCGCCGACGTCCAGCATCAGCCGGCTGCGCAGGCCCGTCTGCTGCTGGACCGCGAGCCGGGTCAGCTCCTGCAGCGCGTCGAGGGTGGCTCCGTTCGGACCGACGAGGCCCTGCAGCCCGTCGCCGACCACCGCCACGACCGCGCGGTCACCCTCCACGTCGAGGTCGATGTCACCGTCGAAGTCGACGATGTCGAGCAGGCGCTCCAGGTAGTCGCCGGCGATGTCGCCCTCCTGGACTAGCAGGGCCTCACCACGCTCCGGGCGCTCCGGGCGCTCGGCCGCGTCGGCCGTCTCGATGTCGCCGCCGACCGCGGTATCGGTCACGGGAGTGTCGGTCACGAAGGTCTCCAGATCGGTGGTGCCATCGGTGGAGGCAGAACGCGCTCAGCGGCGCTTCTTCTTCTGCCGGGTCTGGGTCGGGGAACGCTGCCCCGCGGGACGCCGACCGCCGTTGCCGCTGGGGCGCGCGCCAGGGCCGGGCTTGGCCCGGGGAGCCGGCGGGGGTGAGGCCGGGGCGTCGGTGCTGTCGGTGTCGTCGGCCGTGTCCTCGGCCGTGTCGTCGGCCGTGTCGTCGGCCATGTCCTCGGGCTCCGCCGCGGGGGCGGTCCCCTTCGCGGCCGGCGCCTTGCCGTTCGGGCTCTTGCCGTTCGGCGCCTTGGTCGGCGTCTTGCCCGTCGGGCTCTTGGCCGAGGGCGTCTCGGCCGCCTTGCCGGTGTCCGAGTCGACGTCGAGCGGCACGCCGTCGATGGTGGTCCCGTCGGCGACGGCGTCGGTCAGCGCCGCGGTGCGCTTCGTCGGGCGGACCGGCTTCTGCCCCGGCTTCGGGGCGAGCGCCTTGGCGACCTCGGGGTCGACGGTCTCCTTCTGCGCGTTCGGGTGGGGCATCCGCCTCAGGATGTAGAACTGCTGCCCCATGCTCCACAGGTTGTTGGTGAACCAGTAGAAGAGGACACCGATCGGGAAGAAGAAGCCGGAGACCGTGAGGCTGGCCGGGATGCCGTACAGCATGAGCTTCTGGATCATCGCCTGCTGCGCGTCCAGCGTGGTGGTGCTGCGCAGCATGACCTGCCGCTGGGTCGTGTACGTCGCGGCGACCATCAGCACGATGAGGACCAGAGCGACGACGTGCGTCGCGCTCGCGCTGGCGCCGACGATCGAGCCGACCAGGTTGCGCGGGTCGGAGAACGCGCTGGCGATCGGGGCGCCGAAGACCGTGGCCTTGCCGGCGCTGGCGGCCTGGACCGCGGTCCAGTGGTACTCGCCGTAGAGCGCCGGCGCCTTGTCCGTCCCGATCAGGCGCAGCACGTGGAACAGCGAGATGAAGACCGGCGCCTGCATGAGGATCGGGAGGCAACCGCCGATCGGGTTGAAGCCCTCTTCCTTCTGGAGCTTCATCATCTCCGCGGAGAGCGTCTGCCGGTCGTTCTTGTACTTCTCCCGCAGCGCCGCGATCTTCGGCTGCACTTCCTGCATCTTGCGCTGGCTGTGCACCTGCTTGATGAAGAAGCGGAACAGGAGCAGCCGGATGGTGATGACCAGGAAGGCGATCGACAGGCCCCAGGTCAGCCCGCTGTCCGGGTTCATTCCGATCGCGCTGAACAACTCGTGCCAGCGCAACAGCACCCAGGAGACCGCGATATAGAGGAAGTTCAGCAACGGGGTGCTCCTGTCGGGCTCGACGTCGGCGCGTCGGGTCGGGGGCTGGGGCCGGTATGTCCAACGGTCGGCGGCACGGGGTCGTGCCCACCAGGGTGCCAGGGTCCGCAGCGCAGCAGGCGGCGGGTGGCGAGCCAACCCCCGCGAACCGCGCCGAACCGCTCGACCGCCTCCACCGCGTACGCACTGCAGGTCGGGGTGAACCGGCAGGCCGGCGGCCGCACCGGGCTGATCCACCGCTGGTACGCCCGGACCAGCCGGATCAGCACCCGCGCCAGCGTCGAGCGGCCCCGGCGCCGGGTGAGGAAGTCACGGACGGCGTCGTAGAGCGCGAGCAGCACGACGATCGCGACCAGGACCCCGGTCACCTGCCAGGCCGTCACGACGTCACCGCCGGCACCGGCAGCAGCCGGTCGAGCGCCGCATCGAGGTCCCGGGCGAGCGCCGGGGACGAGGAGCCGGCGGCCGGCGGCAGCGCCCGGACCACGAGGATCGAGCCCGCCGGAAGCCGGCCGTACCGGTCCCGGACGAGGTGCCGCAGCTGCCGCGCGGTCCGGTGCCGGACGACGGAGTTGCCCACCGCCCGCCCGACCACGAACCCGGCCCGAGCCGACTCTCCCGGCGAGAACGCCGGGCCCGCTGGCGCCGGAGCCTCGGACCGAGACGCCAGCGCCTCGGATGAGGACTGGGCCAGCAGCAGGTGGGCGACGAGGGTTCTTCGGCCCGCTCGCCGACCTCGGCGGACGGCGAGCGTGAAGTCCTCGCGCCGCCTCAGACGCGCGGGCGCCGGTAGCACGGCATTGCCCGCGGCCGTCAGGCCGAGAGCTCGCCGCGGCCCTTGCGGCGGCGGGCGGAGAGGATGGAGCGGCCCGCGCGGGTGCGCATGCGAAGCCGGAACCCGTGGGTCTTCGCCCGGCGACGGTTGTTGGGCTGGTAGGTGCGCTTGCTCACGAGCGGGCTCCAAGACGGCAGGTCGGCGGCGGGATTCCTGGACGCGGCCTCCGGACCTCCGGTCGCCGTACTCCAGGCGCGGCCGGCCGCCGGCAGGCGGCGGACGGACTCACGACCCTCCAACGGTACGGAACCGCGCCCGGCCCGGTCAAACGGCCGGTCCTGCAGGCGTCACCATGCCGGTCCCCGCAGCCGTCACCGTACGGCGTTCGCTCCGGTTGTGGGCGGTGTGTCGGGCGCTGTACGGTGCCAGTCCGCCGGCTTCCCCCAACCGGTTCTCCTCAAGTGCACCGGCACTCGTCGGGACGGTCGAGCAACGCACCGAGGACGGCCCACAACGATCCGTGGGCAAATAGATACACAGCCTGTGGACAGCCGTGTGGACAAGAGGGCGACGCCACAGTGAGCTGTGGTCGCGGGGAGGAGCGTGCGCGTGCCGGAGGATACGACTGCCGATCTCGAGTCCCTGTGGGCACACGCCATCGAGGGCCTGGCCGACAGCACGGTGACGCCGCAGCAGCGAGCCTGGCTGCGCAACACCCGGCCGCTCGGCCTGCTCGACGACACCGCCCTGCTGGCCGCCCCGAACGAGTTCACCAAGGACGTGCTGGAAACCCGGCTTCGGCCGATGATCACCCGGGCGCTGTCCGAGCTGCTGGGGCGGGACATCCGGGTCGCGGTCACGGTCGAGCCGCCGGCGGCGGACGAGCCGGAGACCGCGGACGAGGAGCAGATCGCCGAAGACACCCAGCCCGGGCTGCTCTGGCCGCCGCGGGCGACCGGGGGCGGCCGGACCCAGACCCGGCTCGAGCCGGCCCGGCTGAACCCGAAGTACACCTTCGAGACGTTCGTCATCGGCGCCGGCAACCGGTTCGCGCACGCCGCCGCGGTCGCGGTCGCGGAGGCGCCGGCCAAGGCGTACAACCCGCTGTTCATCTACGGGGACTCCGGGCTGGGCAAGACGCACCTGCTGCACGCGATCGGGCACTACGCCCAGCGGCTGTTCCAGAACGCCCGGGTGCGGTACGTGAGCTCCGAGGAGTTCACCAACGACTTCATCAACTCGCTGCGCGACGACAAGCAGTCCGCCTTCCAGCGGCGCTATCGCGACAACGACGTACTCCTGGTCGACGACATCCAGTTCCTGGAGAGCAAGGAACGGACCCAGGAGGAGTTCTTCCACACGTTCAACACGCTCCACAACGCGAACAAGCAGATCATCATCAGCTCGGACCGGCCGCCCAAGCAGCTGTCCACGCTGGAGGACCGGCTGCGGACCCGGTTCGAGTGGGGCCTGATCACCGACGTGCAGCCGCCGGACCTGGAGACGCGGATCGCGATCCTGCGGAAGAAGGCCGCGCAGGAACGGCTGAACGCGCCGCCGGACGTGCTGGAGTTCATCGCGTCGAAGATCCAGTCGAACATCCGCGAGCTCGAGGGCGCGCTGATCCGGGTCACCGCGTTCGCCAGCCTGAACCGGCAGAGCGTGGACCTGACGCTGGCCGAGATCGTGCTGAAGGACCTCATCGCCGACGACGACCGGCCGGAGATCACCGCCGCGACGATCATCGCCGCGACGGCCGAGTACTTCGGGATCACCATCGACGACCTCTGCGGCCAGTCCCGCAGCCGGGTCCTGGTGACGGCCCGCCAGATCGCGATGTACCTGTGCCGGGAGCTGACCGACCTCTCCCTGCCCAAGATCGGCCAGACCTTCGGCGGCCGGGACCACACCACGGTCATGCACGCCGACCGCAAGATCCGGTCCCTGATGGCCGAGCGCCGGCAGATCTACAACCAGGTCACCGAGCTCACCAACCGGATCAAGCAGCGGGCCCGGCAGTGATCTCCGCACCCCCGCTCAGATGTGCACAGCTTGGGGAGAAGTCTGTGGACAACTGGGGACGGTACGTGGACGACGGTGGACGTTCGCTCGTCGTCCACCGGCCGGAAGGGGTCCGGCGGGATTTCCGCACAGCCGGTCCACACGGCGGCGAAGGCACCGGCCTGGACCGACGTACTCCGTCCACAGGATCCACAGCACCTACTACGACTCCGGTTCTCTCTATCCACCAGAGGAAGAACCGAAACAGTCTGTGGGCGGCCGCTCTGGGGACGGCTGCTCGGCACCGAGCGGGGCCGGGCATGATGGGCACCCACAGCACCGGCCCGGCCGGTGCGGGCACCGCGATCGAGGAGTGCGGCCGATGAAGTTCCGGGTGGAGCGCGACGCGCTCTCCGATGCCGTCGCGTGGACCGCGCGCAGCCTGCCGGCGCGGCCGGCCGTCCCCGTCCTCGGTGGCGTGCTGCTGGAGGTCACCGACCAGACGCTCACCGTCTCCGGCTTCGACTACGAGGTCTCCACCCAGGTCGAGGTCGAGGTGCACGCCGCGGTCGCGGGCCGGGCCCTGGTCAGCGGCCGGCTGCTGGCGGAGATCAGCCGGGCGCTGCCGCCGCACCCGGTCGACCTGTCCGTGGACGGTCCGAAGGTCACGATCAGCTGCGGCAGCGCGCGGTTCACGCTGCCGCTGATGCCGGTCGAGGACTACCCGACCCTGCCGACGATGCCGACCACCGCGGGCCTGGTCGACTCGGCCACGTTCGCGACCGCGGTCTCCCAGGTCGCGGTCGCGGCCGGCCGGGACGACACGCTGCCGATGCTCACCGGCGTCCGGCTGGAGATCGAGGGCGACGAGCTGCGGCTGGCTGCCACCGACCGGTACCGGCTGGCAGTGCGGGAGCTGCCGTGGAAGCCGGAGCAGAACGAGCTCGCGGCCCAGGTGCTGATCCCGGCCCGGACGCTGTCGGAGTCGGCCAAGACGCTGACCACCGGCTCGGAGATCACGCTCGCGCTGGCCAGCGGTGGCGCCGGCGAGGGCATGATCGGCTTCGCCGGCCCGGCCCGGCGGACCACGACCCGGCTGCTGGACGCGGAGTTCCCCAAGTACCGCTCGCTGTTCCCGTCGGAGTGGTCGGCGACCGCGGACATCCCGGTGCCGGCGCTGCTGGAGGCGGTCAAGCGGGTCGCGCTGGTCGCCGACCGCGGCACGCCGGTCCGGCTGGACTTCACCGACGGGATGCTCTCGCTCGCCGCCGGCGGCGACGACGAGGGCCGGGCGGAGGAACAGGTCGAGTGCCAGTTCTCCGGTGAGCCGCTGACGATCGCGTTCAACCCGACGTTCCTGCAGGACGGGCTGACCGCGGTGCACGCGGGGATGGCCCGCATGTCGTTCACGACCTCGAGCAAGCCCTCGGTGATCACCGCCGTGGACGGCGACGGCGCGGTCGACTTCCGCTACCTGATCATGCCGGTGCGGCTGCCCGGTTAGTCCGGACCGGCGGTATGCCGGCACGGATGCCGGGGGCAGACTGACGGCGACGACAACGACGTTCTCGGAGGTCGCGGTGCAGATCGGTCTCATCGGGCTCGGCAAGATGGGCGGCAACATGGCCCAGCGCCTGCGCCGCGGCGGTCACACGGTGGTCGGCTTCGACCGCAATGCGACCGCGGCGCGGGACGTGGCCAGCCTGGAGGAGCTCGTCCAGAACCTGGCCAAGCCCCGGGTGATCTGGGTGATGGTCCCCTCCGGTGACCCGACCCGGGAGACTGTCAAGGAGCTGGGCGGGCTGCTGGAGGCCGGCGACGTGGTCGTCGACGGCGGTAACTCGCGCTACACCGACGACCAGATCCACGCCAAGACGCTGTCCGAGAAGGGCATCCAGTACGTGGACGCCGGTGTCTCCGGCGGCGTGTGGGGCCTGCAGAACGGCTACGCGCTCATGGTCGGCGGCGACGACGACGCGGTGGCCAAGGTCCAGCCCGCGTTCGACACGCTCAAGCCGTCCGAGGGTGGCTTCGTGCACGCCGGCAAGGTCGGCGCCGGCCACTTCGCCAAGATGGTCCACAACGGCATCGAGTACGGGATCATGCAGGCCTACGGCGAGGGCTACGAGCTGCTGGAGACCTCCGAGCTCGTCACCGCCGTGCCGGACATCTTCCGCAGCTGGACCCAGGGCACCGTGATCCGGTCCTGGCTGCTGGACCTGCTCGTGCGGGCCCTGGACGAGGACCCGGACCTGAAGAAGATCCGCGGCTGGGCCGAGGACTCGGGCGAGGGCCGCTGGACGCTGCAGGCCGCGATCGAGCACGCGGTGCCGATGCCGGTCATCGCGGCGGCGTTGTTCGCCCGGTTCCAGAGCCGGCAGCAGGACTCGCCCGCGATGAAGGTCGTCGCCGCCCTGCGCAACCAGTTCGGCGGGCACGCGACCCGGACCGAGGACGAGCCGGTCGTCGGCATCACCCCGGAGGACCACCCGGACGCCGCGCCGCCCGCGCCCGCCACCTGAGCCGCGGTGTACGTCCGGCACCTCTCGGTCACCGACTTCCGGTCCTGGCCCGCGGCCGAGGTTCCCTTCGAGCCCGGGCCGAGCGTGCTCGTCGGCCCGAACGGCGAGGGCAAGACCAACCTGGTCGAGGCGCTGGGCTACGTCGCGACCCTGGGCTCGCACCGGGTCGCCACCGACGCGCCGCTGGTGCGGGAGGGCGCGGCCCGGGCCGTGGTCCGGGCCGCGGTGGTCAGCGGCGGCCGGGAGCTGCTGGTCGAGCTGGAGATCAACCCGGGCAAGGCCAACCGGGCCCGGCTCAACCGCGGGCCGGTGCCGCGCCCGCGGGAGGTCCTGGGCGCGCTGCGCTCGGTGCTGTTCGCGCCGGAGGACCTGGCGCTGGTCCGCGGTGACCCGGGCGAGCGCCGGCGGTTCCTGGACGATCTGCTGGTCCAGCGCACCCCGCGCTACGCGGGCGTCCGGGCCGACTACGACCGGGTGCTCAAGCAGCGCGGCGCGCTGCTGAAGACGGCCCGGGCCCACCGCGGTTCCGGGGCCGGCGCCGACCTGCGCACGCTCGACGTCTGGGACGGCCACCTGGCCCGGTACGGCTCGGAGCTGCTGGCCGGCCGGCTCGCCCTGGTCCGGGACATCGCCCCGTATGTCGCCAGCGCGTACGACGAGGTGGCCCGGGGCGGCGGGCCGGCCGCGGTGTCGTACTCGTGCTCGCTCGGGGACGCGCTGCCGCCGGACGAGCCCGGGCCGGAGCTGCTGGAGGCGGCGCTGCTGGCCGAGCTGGCCCGGGTCCGGTCGGCCGAGCTCGAGCGCGGCGTGACGCTCGTCGGCCCGCACCGGGACGACCTGGTGCTCTCCTTGACCGGCCGGCCGGCCAAGGGGTACGCCTCGCACGGCGAGTCCTGGTCGTACGCGCTGGCGCTGCGGCTGGCCTCGTACGAGCTGCTGACCGCGGACGGGGCCGAGCCGGTGCTGGTGCTGGACGACGTCTTCGCCGAGCTGGACACGGCGCGCCGGAGCCGGCTGGCCAAGCTGGCCGCCCGGGCCGAGCAGGTGCTGGTCACCGCGGCCGTCGCCGACGACGTGCCGACGGAGTTGCTCGGCGCCCGGTACGACGTGGCCGACGGCCTGGTCCGGCGGGTCCGGTAGGTGTGTTGTGACCCCTGAGCCTGGCGAGACGCCTGTGGATGGCGCTGTGGAATCTGTGGACAAAGCCCCGGCAGAAGCCGACGCCGCCGAGGCCGATGCCGGGCGGCAGCGGACCGCGGACGCCGCCGAGGCCGACGCCGGGTTGGGGCGGGCGGCGTTGGACGTCGCCCGGGCCGCCTCCCGCCGGTCGCCGCTCCGCTCCGGCCGCCGGGTCGCCGGCCGCCGCCGCCCGGACGCGGAGACCCGTCGTGGCGGCTACTCCGGCGCCGGCCCCGACCAGCGGGACCCGCAGCCGTTCGGATCGCTGGTCCGGCGGCTGGTCGCGGACCGGGGCTGGGAGGCGACCGCGAAGTCGGCGACCGTGCTGGCCGGCTGGGACCGCATCGTCGGCGCCGAGCTCGCCGCCCGCTGCCAGCCGGTCAGCCTGCGCGAGGGCGAGCTGACCCTGGCCGCGGAGTCGACGGCCTGGGCGATGCAGCTGCGCGGGATGCTGCCGACGCTGATGACCCGGATCCGGACCGAGCTCGGCCCGGAGGTGGTGACCCGGATCCGAATCCACGGGCCGACGGCCCCGACCTGGAACAGCGGCCCCCGCCGGGTCGCCGGCCGCGGTCCCCGCGACACCTACGGCTAGGGAACATCGCCGTATGACGGGGCCGGCCCGCCGCAGCACGGCAGCCCGGCGAACGCGCCCCGGGCCCGCCACCGCGACCGGCGACCTCACCGCCACGCTCATCGCCGCCTGACCCGTCCGGCCGGGCCTGGACGAGCCGTCCGGCCCCATCTGGCCGGTTCGGGCACCTCGTCATTAACACCCGCGTAACCTCCCGGCAAAGCTCGAACCCGCGGAGGTGCAGCGATGCGCGTGCGTTCCCTGGCCGCAGCACTCGTGCTGGCCGTCACGCCCCTGGTCGTCCCGCTGCCGGTGACCGGCGTGACCGGAGTGGCCACCGCGGCGACGAAGCCGAACATCGTCTTCTACAACCTCGACGACCTGCGCGACGCGGTGCCCGGCAACATCGACCCGATGACGTTCATGCCCAAGACCCGGGCGTGGATGGCGGCCGGCCGCCGGTATCCGCAGCACTTCGTCACCGACCCGGCCTGCTGCCCGTCCCGGTCCTCGCTGATGACCGGGCGGATGCCGCACAACAACGGGGTCCGGGTGCAGTCCCAGGGACCGGCCTTCGACTCCGCGCACTCGATGGCCTGCTACCTGCGGACCGCGGGCTACTCGACGTACGTGGCCGGGAAGTTCCTCACCACCTGGCCGCGGACGACCACGCCGCCCTGCTTCGACCACTCGACGGTCATGTGGGGCGGCTACAACAACGTCGCGGTCCGGGTCGACGGCGCGGCCCGGACGATGGCCGGCTACTCGACGACCGGCCTCGGCGTCCGGGGCCGGGAGTACATCACCAGCGCGCTCGCCCTGGCCAAGCCCTTCCTGCTCTACGAGACCCCGCAGGCGCCGCACTGGGTGGACGTCACCAACCCGGACGGGACCACCACCCAGCGCGCGCTGCCCGAGCCCAAGTACGCCGCCGCCCCGGTCCCGGCCTGCTCGGCGCCGGTCGAGGCCAACCGCCAGGACAAGCCCCCGTACGTGCGCAACACCAGCCGGACCCCGGCGCAGGGCCAGGAGATGTGCGCCAGCCAGCTGCGGGCGATCATGACCGCGGACGACGAGTTCGACGCGACCATGCAGCTGCTCTCGACCCGCGGCGTGCTGGCCAACACGCTGGTGATCTTCTCCTCGGACAACGGCTACATGTGGAGCGACCACGGCCGGACCGAGAAGTTCGTCCCGTACGAGCCCTCCCTGCGGACGCCGCTCTACCTGCGCTGGGACGGGCAGATCCCGGCGGGGACCGAGGCCGGCCGGCTGGCCTCGTACGTCGACCTGCTGCCGACGATGCTGGCGGCGGCCCAGTTCACGCTCCCGGCCGCGGCGCCGCGGCTGGACGGCGAGTCGCTGCTCACCCCGAGCCACCGGACCACCGCGTACGCCGAGTACTTCAAGGACCCGGCGAACGGGCTGGTCCCGACCTGGAAGGCGATCAGGACCGCGACGGTGAAGTACATCCAGACGTACGCGGAGAACGGCACGGTGTCCTTCCGGGAGTACTACAACCTCACCGCCGACCCGACCGAGGACACCAACCTGCTCGCCGACGGCAATGCCGCCAACGACCCGCCGGCGGCGGAGCTGTCCGCGCTGGCGGCCCGCCTCACCGCTCTGAGCACCTGCGCCGGCGCCGCCTGCGTGGTCTGACCCGTTCCGGCCCGCGCCGGCCGCCGCCTGCGCGAGACCCGCCCCGGCTCGCGCTGGCTGCTGCCCGTGCGCGAGACCCGTTCCGGCCCGCGCCGGCTGCCGCCTGCGCGACCCGCTCCGGGCCGCGCGGCCGAGCTGGCCCGCGCCCCGCTCAGCGGCCGGCCGCGGCCGGGCCGGCCCCGCTCAGCGGCCGGGCGACTGAGTCGTGAAGGCGTCGACCGCGGCCAGCCACTCCGCCGGCAGGTCGCGGTGCAGGCAGTGCCCGCCGGCCAGCTCCACGAACCGCTCCGCCGGCATCGCCGCGCGCACCCCGGCCCGGGCCGCGCCGACCAGCGCGCTGCCGGCGCCCTCCGGCGCGGCCAGGACCAGCACCGGCACGTCGGCCGCGCCGACCAGCGCCGGCATGTCCCAGCCCCGCAGTCCCGACCGGAGCCCGGCGGCGATGGCGGAGGAGTCGGCCTTCTCTATCCCGCGCACGTCGTGCTCGACGTCCTGCGCAGCCCAGCCCGGGTGGTCGGCCCGGGACCGCCGGACCAGCCGCTCCCGGTCCAGCCGGGCGATCTGCGCGTCCAGCTCGACGCCGTGCGCGAGCTCCTCGCCGGCCCGACCGAGCCCGCCCGGCGGGTCCTCCAGCACGACCGCGCGGGCGAAGCCGGGCTGCCGCGCGACCGTGGAGATCGCTGTGGCCGCCCCCATGCTGTGCCCGACGAGCAGGTCGACCGGCCCCGGCACCTGCGTGGTCACGCTGTCGACGAGCGCCTCGGCGGTGAGCGGGCCGTCCAGCCGGTGGCCGCCGTGCGCGGCCAGGTCGATGGCGGTCACGTCCCAGCCCCGCTCGGCCAGCGCCGGCCCGATCTGCCACCAGGTCCCGGCCAGCGACATCATCCCGTGCAGCAGGACCGCGTTTCCCCGCCCGTTGCCGGACCACGTGAGCGCCATGCGAGCGTCCTTCCCGAGCCGATGGCAGAGCGAACGCGGGAATCGCGGAGACGGCTTTCAGCGGCTGCCGACCCCCCGGTGTACGTGGGGGACCTTCGCGGTCGGTAGTTGGACAGGCTCACGACTCGTCAGACGGCAGCGATGCCCCGTTCTGAGGCAATGACGCGGTAGGCTGGAGGAGATACTTCCGCGTGCGGCGGCTCCAGGGCCCACGACGCTGATCCAGCGTCAGCCGGCCCAGAGCCGCCGCCCGCGTGCCCACCCCAGGTCCCGCCGCCGAGCGGCGGGAGGAAGCGAGCGCGCGTGGCTCCCAAGGCACCGTCGACCGACTACAGCGCGAGCTCGATCACCGTCCTCGAGGGTCTGGAAGCGGTTCGCAAGCGCCCCGGAATGTACATCGGGTCCACCGGGGAGCGGGGGCTCCACCACCTGGTGCAGGAAATCGTCGACAACGCCGTGGACGAGGCGCTGGCCGGCTACTGCGACACGATCGTCGTCACGCTGCTCAAGGACGGCGGTGTCCGGGTGTACGACAACGGCCGTGGCATCCCGGTCGACCGGCACCCGGTGGAGAAGCGGCCGGCCATCGAGGTCGTGCTGACCACGCTGCACGCGGGCGGCAAGTTCGACGGCAAGTCCTACGCGGTGTCCGGCGGCCTGCACGGCGTCGGCGCGGCCGTGGTCAACGCGCTCTCGACCAAGCTCACCGTCGAGATCCTGCGCGACGGATTCACGTGGAACCAGGAATACACCGACAGCCGGCCGGGCCCGCTGCACAAGGGCGCGCCGACCCGCAAGCACGGCACCACGGTCACCTTCTGGGCCGACGCGAACATCTTCGAGTCGGTCATCTACTCGTTCGAGAACCTGTCCCGGCGGCTGCAGGAGATGGCCTTCCTCACCCGCGGGCTGTCGATCACGCTCCGGGACGAGCGGGACGAGATCCCGAACGAGGTCACGTTCATGTACAAGAACGGGATCGAGGACTTCGTCCGCCACCTCAACGCGACCAAGGAGCCGCTCCACAAGTCGGTCATCGGCTTCCAGGTCGAGGGCACCGGCATCGCGGTCGAGATCGCGATGCAGTGGAACAGCACCTACTCGGAGTCGGTCTACACGTTCGCCAACGCGATCAACACGCACGAGGGCGGCACCCACGAGGAGGGCTTCCGCGCCGCGCTGACCGGCCTGGTCAACAAGTACGCGCGGGACAAGAAGCTGCTCAAGGAGAAGGACGAGAACCTCACCGGGGACGACATCCGGGAGGGCCTGGCCGCGATCGTCTCGGTCAAGCTGTCCAACCCGCAGTTCGAGGGCCAGACCAAGACCAAGCTCGGCAACACCGAGGCGAAGACCTTCGTGCAGAAGGCCTGCAACGACTGGCTGGCCGACTGGTTCGAGCGCAACCCGGCCGAGTCCCGGACGATCATCACCAAGGCATCCTCGGCCGCCCGGGCCCGCAAGGCGGCCCAGGAGGCGCGCAAGCTGGCCCGCCGCAAGGGCCTGCTCGACGTGGGCTCGCTGCCGGGCAAGCTGGCCGACTGCCGGTCGACCGACCCGGCCCAGTCCGAGCTCTACATCGTCGAGGGCGACAGCGCCGGCGGCTCGGCCAAGTCCGGCCGGGACTCGATGTTCCAGGCGATCCTGCCGATCCGCGGCAAGATCATCAACGTCGAGAAGGCCCGCATCGACCGGGTGCTGAAGAACAACGAGGTCCAGTCGCTGATCACCGCGCTGGGCACGGGCATCCACGACGACTTCGACATCTCCAAGCTGCGCTACCACAAGATCGTGCTGATGGCGGACGCCGACGTCGACGGCCAGCACATCCGGACCCTGCTGCTCACCCTGCTGTTCCGGTTCATGCGGCCGCTGGTCGAGGCCGGCCACGTCTACCTGGGCCAGCCGCCGCTCTACAAGCTCAAGTGGCAGCGCGAGACCCCGCAGTACGCGTACTCCGACCGCGAGCGGGACGGGCTCGTCGAGGCCGGTGTGCAGTCGGGCAAGAAGCTGCCCAAGGAGGGCGGCATCCAGCGCTACAAGGGCCTGGGTGAGATGAACGCCAAGGAGCTCTGGGAGACCACGATGGACCCGGCCACCCGGATCCTCGGCCACGTCACTTTGGACGACGCTGCAACAGCGGACGAGCTGTTCAGCGTCCTCATGGGAGAGGACGTGGAGGCGCGGCGGAACTTCATCATCCGCAACGCCAAGGACGTCCGCTTCCTGGACATCTGACCGGCCCGCCCCACTACCTGAGAGGACCGTGACCGAGTGGTCGACGTGACCATTCCGCCGACGGGCGGTGGCGACCGGGTCGAGCCGGTCGACATCCAGATCGAGATGCAGCGGTCGTACATCGACTACGCGATGTCGGTCATCGTCGGCCGGGCGCTGCCCGACGTCCGGGACGGCCTCAAGCCCGTCCACCGCAAGATCCTCTACGGGATGTTCGACAGCGGCTTCCGCCCCGACCGGCCGTACGTGAAGTGCGCCCGGGTCGTCGGCGACGTCATGGGTAACTACCACCCGCACGGCGACACGGCCATCTACGACACCCTGGTGCGGATGGCCCAGCCGTGGTCGCTGCGGGCCCTGCTGGTCGACGGCCAGGGCAACTTCGGCTCGCCCGGAAACGACCCCGCCGCCGCCATGCGGTACACGGAGTCGCGGCTGACCCCGCTGGCCATGGAGATGCTGCGGGACATCGACAAGGACACCGTCGACTTCTCGCCCACGTACGACGGCAACACGACCGAGCCGGACGTGCTGCCCAGCCGGATCCCGAACCTGCTGGTCAACGGCGGGTCCGGGATCGCGGTCGGGATGGCGACGAACATCCCGCCGCACAACCTGCGCGAGGTCGCCGCCGGCGTCACCTGGGCGCTGGAGAACCCGGACGCGGACGACGACGAGACCCTGGCCGCCCTGATGGAGCGGATCAAGGCCCCGGACTTCCCGACCGCGGCGCTGATCGTGGGCCGGGACGGGATCGAGGACGCGTACCGGACCGGGCGCGGGTCGATCCGGATGCGTGCGGTCGTCACGGTCGAGGAGGACGCCCGCGGGCGGACCATCCTGGTCGTCACCGAGCTGCCCTATCAGGTCAACCCGGACAACCTGGCCGAGTCGATCGCCGACGCGGTGCGCGACGGCCGGCTGGCCGGGATCAGTGAGATCGCCGACGAGTCGTCCGACCGGATCGGCCGGCGGCTGGTCATCACGCTGCGCCGGGACGCGGTCGCCAAGGTCGTGCTGAACAACCTCTACAAGCACACCCAGCTGCAGACCACGTTCGGCGCGAACATGCTGGCCCTGGTCGACGGGGTGCCGCGGACGCTGCGGCTGGACCAGTTCGTCCGCTACTACGTGACCCACCAGATCGAGGTCATCGTCCGGCGGACCCGCTACCTGCTCCGCCAGGCCGAGGAACGCGCCCACATCCTGCGTGCGTTGCTCAAGGCCATCGACCAGCTCGACGCGGTGATCGCGCTGATCCGGGGCAGCGAGTCGGCCGACGCCGCCCGCGGCGGCCTGATGCAGCTGCTGGAGATCGACGAGATCCAGGCCACCGCGATCCTGGACATGCAGCTGCGCCGGCTGGCCGCCCTGGAGCGGCAGCGGCTGCAGGACGAGTTCGCCCGGATCGAGGCGGAGATCGCCGAGTACAACGCGATCCTGGCCAGCGAGACCCGGCAGCGCGAGATCGTCCGGGACGAGCTCGCCGAGATCGTGGAGAAGTACGGCGACGACCGCCGCACCCGGCTGGTGTCCTACGACGGCGACGTGTCCATGGAGGACCTGATCGCCGAGGAGGACGTGGTCGTCACGATCACGCGCACCGGCTACGCGAAGCGCACGAAGACCGACCTCTACCGGGCCCAGCGGCGCGGCGGCAAGGGCATCCAGGGCGCGGCGCTGAAGCAGGACGACATCGTCGCCCACTTCTTCGTCACCTCGACCCACAACTGGATCCTGTTCTTCACCAACAAGGGCCGGGTCTACCGGGCCAAGGCCTACGAGCTGCCGGAGGCCAACCGGGCCGCCCGCGGCCAGCACGTAGCCAACCTGCTGGCCTTCCAGCCCGAGGAGAAGATCGCGCAGGTCATCCAGCTGCGCGACTACGAGGTGGCGCCGTACCTGGTGCTGGCGACCCAGCGCGGGCTGGTGAAGAAGACCCGGCTGGTCGAGTTCGACTCCAACCGGGCCGGCGGCATCGTCGCGATCAACCTGCGCGAGGACGACGAGCTCATCGCGGCCTCGCTGATCGAGCCGAGCGACGACCTGCTGCTGGTCAGCCGTCAGGCGCAGTCGATCCGGTTCCGCGCCGACGACGAGTCGCTGCGACCGATGGGTCGCGCGACCAGCGGCGTGATCGGGATGCGGTTCGGCACCGAGGACGAGCTGCTGGCGATGGAGGTCGCCCGCGAGGGCATCGAGTTGCTGGTCGCGACCGAAGGTGGGTATGCCAAGCGCACGAAGCTCGACGAATACCCGGTCCAAGGTCGCGGAGGCAAGGGTGTGCTGACGGCGCGTATCGTGTCCACCCGTGGCGGACTCGTGGGCGCGCTCGCGGTCCGTCCCGAGGATGAGGTGTACGCGATCACGTCCAACGGGGGCGTCATCCGTACGAGTGCCCGTGAGGTCCGGCGAGCGCAGCGGCAGACGATGGGAGTCCGGCTCATGAACCTCCCCGACGGCGTCACCCTGGTTGCGGTGGCGCGCAACGCGGACGAGCCGGACGAGCTGGGATAGCGATGAGCGAACCGCGGTACCAGACGAGGGTCAGCGACCCGGACGAGACCACGCGCATCCCCAAGGACGCGCTGGACGCGCTCCGGGACGCCGACCAGGCCCAGGACGGGTCCGCGCCGGCCGGCCACCCCACCGGCTCGCAGCCGGCGGCACCGGTCCGGCCGAACGGGTCCGGTCCGGGCTCCGCGCCGGCTCCGCGCACCGGCACGCCGCCGTCCGGACCGAACAGCGGCGCGACGCCGTCGGTCCGGCCGGACGCGCCGGCGGGGTTCCGGCCCTCGACCAACGGGTCGGGCGCACCGTCCGGGCCCTCCGGCGCTCCGGGCATGGGTCTGTCCGGCGGTCCGGCTGGCGCTCCCGCCGGCCTCGGTGGTCTGTCCGGGTCGCCGTCGGGGGCACCGAGCGGTCCGTCCGGGTCGCCGCCGGGCTCCCCGTCCGGCGCCACCCCGGCGGCGAGCGGGACCAACGGCTACCGGCGGTCCGAGACCGGCTACTCGCCCGCGGCGTACCCGAACCCGGGGTCGTACGGGTCGGGCTTCTCCTCGCTGTCGGACGTGCCCACCACGGTGACCGCGCCGGGCGCGGCCACCGCGGGCATCGGCCTCGGCACCGGTGCGGCGAGCAACACGGCCGCCGCCCGCAGCGCCCTCGGCGCGGCGACGCGGCCGAGCTCCCGGCAGTCCGGTGGCGCCCGCCCGGCCCGCCGGGCCCGGCTGCTGGTCCGGCACATCGACCCGTGGTCGACGCTGAAGTTCTCGTTCGTGCTGGCCGTGGCGATGTTCTTCGTCTGGCTGGTCGCGATCGGCGTGCTCTACGGCGTGCTCGACGGGATGGGCGTCTTCGACCAGATCAACGGGCTCTACGACGAGGTCTCCGGCAACGGCGGCAACTCGCTGTTCTCGCCCGGCCTGGTCCTGGGCACCGCGGCCATCATCGGCGTGATCAACATCGTGTTGTTCACGGCGCTCTCGACGATCGGCGCGTTCGTCTACAACATCTGCTCCGACCTGGTCGGGGGCATCGAGGTGACCCTCGCCGAACGGGACTGACGCGGGCTCGTCCCGCGTCAGCTCCGCGACGCCGGGCCGGGGATACCGGGTTGGGAGGCCGTCTCCCCGCCGTGTAATCTCGTCCCGCACCCGGGCCTGTAGCTCAGTTGGTTAGAGCGCATCCCTGATAAGGATGAGGCCGGAGGTTCAAGTCCTCCCAGGCCCACCACCCCTCCCGGGACACGTCCACGACAACGCCGTCCAGACACACAGGAGCACACGTGAAGAAGCTCGCCGTCCTCGCCGCAGCCGCCGCCGGCGGGTTCCTCTTCCTCAAGAAGCGCCGCTCGGCCAAGGCCGAGTCGGACCTGTGGGCCGAGGCGACCAGCACTCAGGACCTGCGCTAGTCCGCGGTCCCCGACCGGGGGACGTAGCTCAAGTGGCAGAGCACCGCCTTTGCAAGGCGGGGGTTGGGGGTTCGAGTCCCCCCGTCTCCACCAGCACGTCTGCCCTGCCGCTGCCCGTGAGGACTCCCCGGACGTCAGCAGCTCGTCAGCAGCGGCCGTGGCCGGCGAGCCGGTCGGCGGCGAAGTCCCGCAGCAGCACCCGCCGGCCAGCGTGCGGGTCGACGTAGTCGGCCCGCTGGTGCACCCGGGGGTCGGCACGTCGCGGCCGGAACACACCGCCCAGCGGGACGCGAGGACGATCCCGTTCCCGGCGGCAGCACGCCTCGACCGCACCGACCGGCGCGCCGCCTGACGCCGCCGGTGGTTCTCTGCCTGCGGCATGCGGAGTCCGAGAACGTGGTGGCGGGGGCGTCGGGGGCGCTGCCGGGGGCTCGCCTGACCGCGCGGGGGCGGGGCCAGGCGGCGGGGTTGCGGGGGTTGGAGGTCACCCGGGCATACGTGAGCGCGACCGTGCGGGCCCGGGAGACGGCGGCGCCGATCGGGGTGCCGGTGACCGAGCTCGGCGGGCTGGCAGAGGTCGGGATCGGTGCGCGGGAGGGGGAGGTCGACGCTCGTCTGCGGCGGGAGACCGCGGACGTCCTGCGGGCCTGGGTGGTGGACGGCTACCTGGACCGCCGGGTGGAGCCGGACGGCGAGACCGGGCACGACGTCCTCGCCCGGATGACCGCCGCGCTGGCGATCGTGGCGCGGGATCCGGGGCGACCGGTCGTGATCGGGCACGTCGCGAGCCTGACGCTGGCGCTGAGCGTCCTGTGCGGACTCGGCGCTGAAGTCTGGGGTACGCCGCTGCCGCACGCGGTCCCGTTCCCGCTGCGGTGGGACGGAACCCGCTGGCACTGCCCCCGCTGGCCCGCTTAGCCTGCGTCGTGCCCGACATCGTCACGACCCTGCGCAACGCCGGCTGTGTGTTCGCGGAGGACGAGGCGCGGCTGCTCACCGAGGCCGCGGGCGGACCGGCCGAGCTCGACCGGCTGGTGCGCAGGCGGGTCGAGGGCGTGCCGCTGGAACAGCTGCTGGGCTGGGCCGAGTTCGACGGGCTGCGGATCGTGGTCGAGCCGGGGGTGTTCGTACCGCGGCGGCGGACCGAGCTGCTGGTGACGACCGCCGCGGCGTACCGGCCCGGGACGATCGTCGAGCTCTGCTGCGGGTCGGGGGCGGTCGCGGCCGCGCTGACCGCCCGCCTCGGCCGGCCGGAGGTGCACGCCGCCGACGTCGATCCGGTCGCGGTGCACTGCGCCCGCCGCAACCTCCCGGCCGGGCACCTGTACGAGGGCGACCTGGACACGCCGCTCCCGCCCCGGCTGGAGCACCGGGTGGACGTGCTCGTCGCCAACGCTCCGTACGTGCCGACGGACGCGATCGCGCTCATGCCGCCCGAGGCCCGCGACCACGAGCCCCGGGTCGCCCTGGACGGCGGCGAGGACGGCCTCGACATCGCCCGCCGGGTCATGGCCGTCGCGCCGCGCTGGCTGGCGCCGGCCGGGGTCGTGCTGGTCGAGACCAGCACCCGGCAGTCGGAGCAGCTCGCCGCCGCGGCCGCCGGCGTCGGGCTGGCGCCGCGGATCGTGACCGACGAGGAGACCGGCGGGACCGCGGTCGTCGCCGCCCGGTCGTAGGGTGCCGGGATGAGCCTCACCGACGCGAGCGTGGAAGGGCGGCTGCCGGCGCGGGACCTGGACCGGGCCCGCCGGTGGTACGCGGAGAAGCTCGGGCTGGAGGCCGCCGAGGAGCGTCCGGGCGGCCTGCGCTACGTGCTCGCGTCCGGCGTGGTCTGCCTGTTCGCCGCGCAGGGCGGCTCGGAGGGGCTGTTCACCCAGCTCGCCCTCTACGTCGCGGACCTCGACGCGGAGATGGCCGCAATGCGCGCCCGCGGGGTCGTCTTCGAGGAGTACGAGGTCCCGGGACTGACCACAGTGGACGGTGTCGCCGACGTCGAGGGCAACTACCCGAGCAAGGGCCGGGGCGAGCGCGCCGCCTGGTTCCGCGACAGCGAGGGCAATCTCATCGGAATGGCCGAGCTGGTCCGGTAAGCCCAGGTTGGGGCACTGCCCCCGCGGGAACAGCACAAGGGTGATCCGTCGGTGGGCCCTCGTCGTCGTGCTGGCGACCGCGGCCTGCACGAGCGGTGGACCAGGCGCCACGATGACGATCAGTGCGCCGCGCCCGCTGGACCAGCCGGCGGACGTACGGCTGAGCGGTCTGCCGGCCGGCGCCACCACGACGGTCACCGCCTCCGCGACCGACGACCACGGTGTGCGCTGGTCGGCGCACGCCGACTTCCGGGCGGACGCGGGCGGCGTGGTCTCCCTGGCCCAGCGACCGGTCGGCGGCGACTACGACCGGGCCGATCCGATGGGCCTGGTCGAGTCGCTGGCCCCTGGTCGCGTGGGCGAACCCGTCTTCGCGACCACACAGTTCGGCGGCCCGGTCATGCTGGCCGCGACCGTCGACGGCCGGACCGTCGCCACCGGCACGCTGCGGCGGCTGGGCCCGGACCAGACGGGCGTGACCAGCACCGACCTCCGGCCGGCCACGGACACGATCTTCGGCACCCTCTACGAGCCGAAGGACACCAGCGCCCGGCATGCGGCCGTGGTGGTGTTCGGCGGGTCCGAGGGCGGGCTCGCCCGGTACATCCAACTGGAGGCGGCGGAGCTGGCCGAGCACGGGCATCCCGCGCTCGCCCTGGCCTACTTCGCCGAACCCGGGCTGCCGCCGACGCTGGACCGGATTCCGCTGGAGTACTTCACCAGGGCCCTGTCGATCCTGCGCGCCCGCCCCGGCGTCGACCCCACCCGCCTGTACGTCATGGGCGGTTCCCGCGGCGGCGAGGCCGCGCTGCTGCTGGCCGCGACGTACCCGAGCCAGATCCACGGCGTCGTCGGCCAGGTCCCGGCCAGCACGGTCAACGCCGCGTTCGTGATTCGGGCGGGCAGCAACCACTCGGCCTGGACGGTGCACGGCCGGGAGGTCCCGTTCACCCGCGCATTCCAGGCCCCGGCGGCGGCCGTCGACCCGGCGGCGGTGATCCCGGTCGAGCGGATCCGCGGGCCGATGCTGCTGACCTGCGGCGGTCAGGACACGGAGTGGCCGTCCTGCGCGAACGTCGACGACATCACCGGCCGGCTGGCCGCACACCACGTCCGGCCACCGGTGACGGTGCTGAAGTACTCGAGCGCCGGGCACTTCGCGACCACATTGCCACCGTACACGGTGTACTCACAGGCGGCGTTGACGGCGACCGGGGGCGAGGTCGCGGCGACACAGCAGTCCAATGTGGACTTCTGGGCACACCTGCTGCCGTTCCTGGGGCCGTGAGGAGTCCACTGTGGATGGTCAGTCGATCGGGCCCGGGCCAGGGTCGTCCCAGCCCATCCGGACGGTGCCGCAGCGGCGACACTCGTCGTAGAGCGCGCGGGCGCCGCCGACCTCGGGGTTGCGCCGGTGGGCCCACAGGTGCCGGCCGATCCGGCAGAGCAGCCAGGACCGGATGCGGTAGAGGTGCCGGACCAGTCGGTCGTCGATCACGTGTGCTCCCGGGCGACAGGACCTTCGACCCTGCCTCGGCAACCACCGGCGGTCAAGCCGGTCATGAAGCTAGAGTCACAATCGTGACGAACGAGAATTTTGCGCGGCGCTCAGCGCGAGTGATTCTCATCGACCCTGCCGGCAGGACGTTGTTGTTCCAGTCCGAGGACTTCTGGTTCACCCCGGGCGGTGGGATCGAGGCCGGCGAGACGACGGAGGAGGCGGCCGCGCGGGAGCTCTGGGAGGAGACCGGGCTGCGGATCGCGCCGGACCAGCTCGGTCCGCTCGTCGCCGAGACCTCGGGGTACGCCGATCTCGGCTGGGCCACCGGCATGTTCCACGACGCGTTCTACTTCCACCGGTCCCCGCCCGGGTTCGCGGTGGACACCAGCGGCTGGCAGCCGCTGGAGGCCTCGACCATGTCCGGTCACCGCTGGTGGACCGCGGACGAGGTCGACGCCTCGCACCGCAACGTCTTCCCGTTCGGGCTGGGGCCGTTGCTGCGGGACCTGCTGGCCGGCCGGATCCCGCCCGCGCCCATCAGCCTGCCCTGGCACCACTAGGGATGCCGGCCGAGCCAGTCGGCCAGCGCGACCAGATCCCCGGCGCCGTCGGGGTTCCCGCGGCCGGCGGCGAGCTCCACGGCGTTCGCGGCGACGTCCGTCCACTCGCGATGGTGCCGGGTGAGCAGCGCCGCGCCGGTGTCACGGTCGGTGCTCCAGGTCGCGTGCGATACCGACTCGACGGTGGCCACAGCCAGCAGCAGCCGGCGGGCGGCCTTGCGGGCGGCGACCGCGGGGTTCACCGCGTCGTCCACAATGGACCGTAGGGCCGGGACGACGTCGCCGTTGAAGCCGTCGGCCAGGGCCCGGGACGGCGTGCACGGCGCCAGGTCCGTACGGCGGTCGTAGCCGGTCAGCGGGACGCAGTAGTGCTTGAGGAAGCAGCGGTCGGCCGGCTCGGTGATCGAGTCCAGGGTGGCCCGGGCCAGCCCGACCTCCCGGACCGCCCCGCTGTGCCGTGTGGACAGTGCCGTCGCGGTGGCGCGGACCAGGTTGTCGTCCACAGTGGACGTCCACAGGGCCAGCAGGTCCAGGTCGGAGTCGGGCGGACGGGCCTGACCGGTGGCGACGCTGCCGTAGAGGTAGAGGCCGTCGAGCCGGTCGGCGAACGTCGCGGTCAGCGTGGACACGCAGTCGTCCAGGATCGGCCGGTAGACCGGCGCGACCTTCGCGAGCGCCGCGCCGGTGACGAGATACCCGTGGGCGTCGACGCCTTCCGCTGGGTCCCGCGTCACGCGGACCGGATCCGAGCCGCCACGGCCGGGATCTCGACCGGCCCGCTGGTGTCGACCTCGATCAGCGGGCCGACGCCGAGTGGGTGCACGGGGCTGCCCCAGAGCTCCTCCTCCGTACGGTCCCGGTCGAGGTGGCCGGCGTGCCGGCCGGCCCGGGCGTGGTAGCGCTCGCGGGTCAGCTCCCGGGACAGCACGGTCCGGACCTCGACCAGCCGGCCGGGCAGCTCGGCCAGCCGCGGCCGGGTGTAGTCGAACCAGGTGCTGTCGAGCACGGCCCCGGGGCAGCGGGTCGCGACCCGCAGCATCGCCAGCACCGCGGCCCGGCCCAGGCGCTGCGAGGCGGCCACGTCCGCCGGCGCGCCGAGCGCGTCGAGCAGGGCTTCCTTGATCTCGTCCTTGGCCAGCAGCGGCAGGCCCAGCTCCGTCGCCAGCGCGGCCGAGAGGGTGCTCTTGCCCGAGCCCGGCCACCCGCCGACGAGCACGAAGAGTGCATCCACGGCGTTCCTCCTACCCAGGGCGTGGACGCCGGCAGCGGCTCAGCTGACCAGCTCCTTCTCCAGCGGGGTGCGGAAGCGGGGGATGACGCGGACCGGGCCGAGCCAGTCCTGCAGGCGGGCGGCCTCGGCCTCGGCCGCGGCGACCGCCTCGGTCCCGGCGTCCTCCAGGAACCGGAGCACGACCTCGCCGGACCTGCACTGGGCCCAGCCGCCGACGACCCGCCCGTCCCACCAGAGCGTCGGACCGGCGTTGCCGTTGGTGTCGAACAGGGCCCTCGCGTGCTCGCCGAGGAACCAGCCGCGGTTCTGCCAGCCCATCGTGGTCGGGTCGAGCCCGGGCAGGAGCGTCGCGGACGGCGGCGGGGCCGGGATCGGGTCCAGGTCGTCGGCGAGCGCGATCCCGGGCTCGCCGGCCAGGTCGACCTCGACCGGGTTCAGTGCGGCCAGCGCAGCCCTGGTCTGGGCGACGGTCCAGCCGGCCCACCATCTGAGGTCGGCCACCGGCGCCGGCCCGAACGTCCGCAGCCAGGCCCGGGCCAGCATGACCTGGGCGTCGGCCACCGGCAGGTCGCCGTACAGGCCGGGGACCCAGTCGGCGGTGGCCGACCACCAGTACTGCCCGCCGGAGGTCCAGCTGCCGCGCGGGCGGCCGCGGACGACCCGGCCGTCGGCGGCCAGCAGCGGCAGGACCCGGGACGCGACGCTCTGCGAGGCCTCGTACGGCTTGCCGCGGGCGACGACGATCCGCTCGGCCAGCCCCGGCACGTCGGCCGAGAGCTCGGTCGACAGCGCCGACCCGCGGGCGCGCAGCGCGGTCAGCGTCGCCTCCTCGACCTCGGCCAGCCAGCGCCCGGGATCCGGGGTCACCTCGCCCTCGAGCAGGAACTTCTCCGTCGTACGCCGCTCCCGGGCCGCCACCGCCCGGGTGCAGGCGGCCTGCACGACCGGCGCCAGCTCGCGCGGGACCACGAAGACCGTCCGGCGCATGCCGAGCATCCGGATCAGCACCCGGTCGTCGTACAGCGCCTTCTCCAGCTCCGGCACCAGGTGCCCGGTGACCCGGGCCCAGGCCGAGAGGTAGACCGTCACCTGGTCGGTCGCATGCAGCGCGAGCAGGCCGCGGGTCGCGGTGACCACGTCCGGCGCGTGCGCGGCCGGGGCCAGGTGGTGCCGCACGGACAGCCGGGCCCGGCGCTCGTCGACCCCGATCCGGTGCACGGCCCGGAGCCTAGACAGGCCGTACGACAGAATCGTGGGTGTGCCGGAGGAGCCGATCGACCCGGACGTGGACCTCCCGACCCAGCGCCGGGAGCTGACCGCGCACCCGGCGGTGGTGCTGGCGACGATCGCGGCCGGCGGGGTGCTGGGAGCCGAGGCCCGGGCCGGGATCGCGCACCTGATGCCGACCCCGGCCGGCGGTTTCCCGGTCAGCACGCTGCTCATCAACGCAACCGGCTGCGTGCTCATCGGCGTGCTCATGGTGCTGGTGCTGGAGGCCAAGCGCGGGCACCCGCTGACGCGGCCGTTCCTCGGGGTCGGGGTGCTCGGCGGCTATACGACGTTCTCCGGGTACGCGGTGGATGCCCAGCGACTGCTGGCCGGCGGTCACGTCGCGACGGCGGTCACCGCGCTGGCGCTGACGCCGGTGCTGGCGTTGCTCGCGGTGACGGTCGCGGCCCGGGTGACCCGGAAGGCCTTGCTGTGACGGCGCTGCTGGTCGCGCTCGGGGCCGCGGTCGGGGCGCCGCTGCGATACCTGACCGACCGGGCCGTGCAGGGCCGGCTGGGGTCGCGGTTCCCGTGGGGAACGTTCCTGGTCAACGTCCTGGGCTGCTTCGTGCTGGGCGCGGTGGCCGGATCGGCGACGCTGCCGGCCGGGGTGGTCGCGCTGGTGGGGACCGGGTTCTGCGGTGCGCTCACGACGTACAGCACGTTCTCCTGGGAGTCGCTGCGGCTGGCCGAGGACGGGGAGTGGTGGCGATCGGCCGCGTACGTGCTGGGCAGCACGGTCGTCGGCCTCGGTGCCGCGGCCGGGGGATGGCTGCTGGTGTGACCGACCGCGGAGCGTGAACTAGGCTGCACGCCCGTGCGGACCGGTATCGTGATCGGGCTGGCCCTGGGGGTACTCCTCGCGGGCTGCGACACCGCGAGCCAGGACTCGGCCGCGCCGGTGCCGACCACCGTCGCGCCCACGACGGCGGCGCCGACGACCACCACCACGGCTGCGAAGCCGACGCCGACCCCGCCTTCGGTCACTGTCGACGGGCCCTGCCCGTACGCGGACACGGCCACGGTGATGGACATCATCGGACAGCACCTCGGCCGGACCACGGTCACGACGACCACGCCGCACCCGGGCTGCGCGTTCTACCGGCCCAACGCCGAGAAGGCGGTCGAGGTCACCGTGTCGGTGCTGGCCGGCGCGACCGCGGCCCAGGCGCAGGCCATCCGGATCGGCGGGAGCGGGGCCAACCCGGTGACCGGCGTCGGCGACGGCGGCACGGTCGCGATCGTCGCCGCGGGCGCCGTGCTGGCCGTGAGCAAGGGCGCGGCGCTGGTCGTCGTCCGGATCAACCAGCAGATCTCGCTGGAGGCGATCGAGCTGGCCAAGCTGGTGGTCGCGAAGATCTAGGGGGCCGGGCGGCGCGGCTTGGTGGCCAGGCCGACCGAGACGCCCAGCCAGACTCCGAGGGCCAGCGCGGCTCCCGCCACCAGCCCGCTGCGTACCGTCGATCTCCGGCTCACACCGCACCTCCCGCCCCGCTCCGGTCCCGTCCGGCGCGCGTGCAAGGATGACCGGGTGGCAAAGCTCACCGCGACCCTGCACACGACCGCCGGCGACATTGTCGTCCAGCTGTTCCCGGACCAGGCACCTGTGACGGTGCAGAACTTCGTCTCCCTGGCCGAGGGCAGCAAGGAGTGGCGCAACCCGGCCACCGGGCAGAAGTCCAACGAGCCGCTTTACAACGGCACGGTCTTCCACCGGGTGATCGAGGGCTTCATGATCCAGGGCGGGGACCCGCTGGGTTCCGGCCGTGGTGGCCCGGGTTACCAGTTCAAGGACGAGTTCCACCCCGACCTGCGGTTCGACCGTCCGTACCTGCTGGCGATGGCCAACGCGGGCCCCGGCACCAACGGCTCGCAGTTCTTCATCACCGCCGGCCCGACGCCGCACCTCAACCGGCGGCACACGATCTTCGGTGAGATCACCGACGCGGACAGCCGCGCGGTGGTCGACAAGATCGAGAAGACCCCGACCGACCACTCCGACCGGCCGCGCGAGGACGTGACGATCACGTCCGTCGACATCGAGCGCGCCGACTAGTTGCCGATGAGCGCGGAGCGGTCGCCCGCGACGGTCGCTCCGCGCTGCTATCGGCATCCGGACCGGGAGACCTGGGTCTCCTGCACCCGGTGCGAGCGGCCGATCTGCCCGGAGTGCCTGCGCCCGGCCTCGGTCGGCTTCCAGTGCCCGCAGTGCGTGGCCGAGGGCAACTCGTCCATGCGCAAGCCGCGCTCCCCGTACGGCGGGACGATCGCGGCGCGGCCCGGGCTGGCGTCCATCGCGCTCGGTCTGCTGAACGTCGTCGCGTTCATCGTCACCGCGTTGACCGCGCCCGGTGGTGTCACGGGGAACACCGGCTCGAAGCTGTTCGACGAGCTGGAGCTGGTGCCGCTGCGGGTCGCCGCCGACGGGCAGTACTGGCGGCTGCTCGGGGCCGCGTTCCTGCACATCGGGCTGCTGCACCTGGCCGGCAACATGCTCTCGCTGGCGATCGTCGGGCCGGCGCTGGAGCGGCTGCTGGGCTGGTGGCGGTTCCTGGCCCTCTACCTGCTGGCCGCGCTGGGCGGGTCGGTCGCGGTCTACCTGTTCGGCTCGCCGTTCGGGGCGGTCGCCGGGGCGTCCGGGGCGATCTTCGGGCTGTTCGCGGCGACGCTGGTCGTGGTGCGCAAGCTCGGGCTGGACGCGCGGTTCATGGTGCTCGCCGTCGCGCTGAACTTCGGGGTCAGCTTCGCGCCCGGCATCTCGCTGCTCGGGCACGTCGGCGGGTTCGTCGTGGGCGGGCTGCTGGCGCTGGCGATGACGTACGCGCCGGCGAAGTCGCGGACGCAGGTGCAGATCCTCGCCATGGGCGGGTTGCTGGCGATCATGGTCGCGCTGATCCTGATCCGTACCGACATGCTGCTCGCGCTGACGGGCTGAGTCTCGCGCCGACGGGCTGAGTCGCGCCTGCCGTCCGGCGGTGCTGCGGCTAGCCGGCTGCGTAGCGGATGCGGGCCAGGGTGTCGGCGACGTCGCGCGGGTCCGCGCCGAGGGTGCGCTTACCGAGGATGACCAGCAGCTCGCCGGATTCGAGCTCGAGCGTCCGGCTGGTGAGCCCGTAGCGGGTGTGCTCGTCGATCTCCACCCGCTGGATCGCCGACCAGGGCAGCCGGTGCCGGCTGATCAGCGTCCGGACCTGGACCCCGGTGGGGTCGGCGGCCAGGCGCGGCCGCAGCAGCAGGTCGGCGGCGGCGAGCACGAACAGGCCGAGCGCGGCCACGCCGAGCAGCAGGCGCCCGGCCGGGTCGGCCAGTGCCGCCAACAGGAGGATCGCCAGGCCGCCGAACAGGGCGAGGGCGGTCTCTCCCGGCCGGGGCGCCCAGGCCGCGGTCCGGGAGTCGGGAGCCGTGTCCATCGGCGGCCAGCCTAGTGGGTTGTCCCCAACCACCTGTGGACGCAGGCTGTGGACGACGGCTGACAGGGTGTCTCCGAGACGTGTCGACACAGCGTCCTGATCGGGCCGTATTGGGCACCTGACCTGCGGTTACGTCATGTCGACAAGTGGTCGGAACGGTTACCCCGCTCGCTGTCCCCGGTCGCGTCCACACCTGTGGACAAATCTGGGGACGAACAACACCGGTGTGATTATGCCGGTGGGCCGCGACGGCCGGGTCAACGCCAGCGAACGGCCATGAACAGGCCGCTCACCATGAGGCCGAAGCCGATGGCGAAGTTCCACGAGTTGAGGTCCCGCATGACCGGGATCTTCTCGCCGGCCAGGTAGAACACCGCGATGTACGCCAGCCCGACCACCATCAGGACCAGCATCGTCACCGGATACCAGGTGGGGCTGGGTCCCTTGCGCCGACTGACGGCGGCCCGGGACGGAGAGGGCAGCACATCCGTCGGGGGTGTGTACACAGCGCGCTTGCGAACCTTCGACTTGGGCACCTTCGACTCCTCCTGTGCTGCCTGCCACTAGCCTAGTCGCCGATGAGCGCCGGTCGAGGGTCGGGACGCGGCTCCCGGCGACCCGTCTGGCGGGTGCTGGTCCCGGTGATCGCCCTCGCCGCGGGTGTCCTGTTCGCGACCAGCGCCGAGACAGCCCAGGGTACGGACCTCCGCGCGGGCCGGCGGGTCGAGCTGACCCAGCTCATCTCGGCCCAGGAGAAGACGGTCAACGACGCCAGCGACCGGGTCGTCGCGCTGCAGAAACAGGTCGACGCGCTGGAGAAGGAGGCGGCGACCAAGGACGGCCGCGTCGGCACCGTCCGGACCCAGAGCCAGAAGCTGGAGACCCAGGTCGGGCTGCAGTCGCTGCGCGGCGGCGGCCTGAGCGTCAGCCTGAACGACGCGCCGCGGCGCCCGGACGGGTCGCTGCCGCCCAACGCCCGACCGGACGACGTGATCGTCCACCAGCAGGACGTGCAGTCCGTGGTGAACGCGCTGTGGGCCGGCGGCGCCGACGGGCTCGCCGTGATGGGGCAGCGGCTGATCACCACCGGCGCGGTCCGCTGTGTCGGAAACGTGCTGCTTCTTTACGGCCGGACGTACTCGCCGCCGTTCCAGGTCACCGCCGTGGGTGACCCGACCAGGTTACGGGCGGCCCTCGACATCGAACCCGGGGTCCGGCTCTACCGCGAGGCCGTGGACTATTTCGGTCTGGGCTACGAGGTGAAGGACGAGCGCGAGGTGACCCTTTCCGGGTACGACGGTCCGGTCCGGCTCGGCTACGCCGAGGCGGTGCCGGAGTGACGCTCTGGATGCCGCCTGAGTGGGTGGGCGGATCACCACCCCCATCGCCGTCCGGGTCCTCCACGGAGCCGGAGGCGCACGTGCCGACGCCGCGGACGCCCGAGCCGGAGGAGCCGGCCCGGGGGGCGCGGCAGCCGTACTCCTGGTTCTCGCCGCCGCGGACGCCGGAATCCGACCCGTCCGTGCCTCCGGATCCTGACACTTTCGGTAATGCTTCGTCACCGAGTGTGCGCGAGGAGCCTCCGGCCAGGCAGGATGGGGAGCGGCGGTCCGGTACGGCTCAGCGCGTACCGGGGGACGGGGACGCCGGGAGCGGGGCGGGGGACGTCACGAGCCAGGGTGCGGCGGCCGTGTCTCCCGCTGCGCCTGCGCCTTCTGCTGCTGGTTCTTCGGTGCCGCCGTTGCCGCGGCGGGTTCCGCAGGTGCCGCTACCGCCGTTCGGGGTGGCGGTGAGCCCGGGGGGCGCGTCGCTGTTCCAGCCGCCGAAGCGGCGGCCGCGGGTGGAGCGGTTGCGGGAGCCGGACGAGCCGCTGTCGAGTGCGCCGCGCTGGGCGCCGCATCCGCCGGTGCTACCGGCCCAGACCGCGCCGGTGCTGCCGGCCGGTCTCGCCCCGCCGCCGGCGCCCCTCGCGCCGCCCGTGTCGGCCGGCTCGGCCGATTTTGTTACGCCTCCAGCACCCTCCGCACCGTCGACATCTGCCGGGTCCGCCGGGCGGTCGACTGGTTCTGCTGCGCCCCGGGTACCGCCGTCGGCGTCGGACGGCGCTGCCGGGCCGACTGGTTTTACCGAGCCGACGGCTGAGGGGCTGTCCTCCGGCTCCGCGTCGGACCGGTTCGATGCGCCCGCTGCCCCGCCGGCACAGCGGTCCTCGCGGTTTGCTGCCCCGCCGACGCAGGCTGAGCCGGGGTCGACCGGCGGTGTACCGGCTGCCGGTGCCGACGGCTCGGGTGCGATCGGCTCGAGTGCGGCGGTGTCTGAGACTGGTGCGTCCGCGGGCGGGGCGTTGCCGCCGGTGTCGACGCCGTGGGCGCCGTCCGAGCGGCGGCCGGCCGACCCGTGGGCGTCGCCGCGGTCGGTGGACGAACCGGCGTCGGACGAGGCGGTGCCGCCGGCGGCCGCGTTCCGGGAAGAGACCGAGATCCCGCGGCGGCCCGCGGCCGGTGGGCTGATCGCCGGGTGGAACCGGCCGGAGGTCGAGCCCGCGCCGCGGCCGGGTCCGCCGGTCTGGCCGCCCGTGGCTCGCTCGGGCGACGAGGCTGGCCGGTCGGGAGCGCCACCGTGGCGTCCGGTGGAGCGCTCGGGTGACGAGGTTGCGCGGCCGGGGGTGCCGGGCTGGTCGCCGGTGGAGCGGTCCGATGACGAGACGAGCGCGCCGGTGGTGAGCGGGTGGGCGCAGGTGCTGCCGCCGGTCGACGGCGCGCAGGACCGTCCCGAGGAGCGGGGCGCGGCGGGGATCGACGAGGCGACGACATTCATGTCGCAGTGGGGACCGCCGCCGCTGGCGGTGCCGGACGAGCAGCGCCGCTCGGCGCCGCCCGAGCGCGGCTGGGGCAGCCCGGCGGCGCCGTCCCGGGCCGGTGCCGGCAGCACGGGCGCGAACCCGCACGATCCCGCACCGGTCGCGCCGCCCCGCGCCACCGGCCTCTGGACCCGCAGCGCACCCCCACCCCCGATCGCCGACTCCATCCCCGCCGATGCGACCGCGGACCCAACCCCGCGCCCCGCAGCGCACCGCACCGCACACCACGCGGAACCGTCAGCGGACCGCACCTCACGCTCCGCGGACCCCGCAGCGGACCGGACGTGGCGTCCGGTCGACCCGACCGCGGACCAGAGCCTTCCGGCGGTCGATCTCCCCGCGCGGCCCGCTCCGGAGGCGCCCGCTGCGCCGGGGGAGCCGCGGCCCGAGCAGGACGGTTCGACGGGGGTCGACCGGGTGGGCACGGACTGGACGGCCGGTCGGCCGGTCCGGTCGGAGGCCGACCAGGACGTCGCGGACCGGCGGGGGATGCAACGGGGGGACGGCGTGGAGGAACCGACCGAGGTCATCGGTCCGTTCGACATCGGGGCCTGGAGCCTGCAGGACCGGGACGGCGTCGCGGCGCCCGACCGGCGCCGGCAGCGCGGTCAGGACGTCCGGCCCGAGCGGATCGAGGAACGAGCCGAGGAACGCGTGCCGGCCGGCACCAGGGCCGGCGGAGGTGGTGGCGGCGGCGGCGAGCCACCGGACGAGGGCGGCGGTGGCGGCGGCCGTGGTGGTGGCGGAGGAGACAAGACGCCGCACCGGCACACGATCGGCGACCGGATCCGGACGTTCATCCGCGGCATCGGCCAGACCTTCCTGACCCTCGGCATGGTCCTGCTGCTGCTGGCCGCGTACGAGGTCTGGTTCACCAACCTGGTCAACCACCGCACCCAGCACCGGCTGACGACCGCGCTGGAGAAGCAGTGGGACGACGGCGACGACCCGACGGTCGCGGCCGGCCCGGCCAAGCCGGGCGAGAAGATCGCGTCGCTGCCGCTGGGTGACGCCTTCGCGTTGATCTACATGCCGGACTTCGGCACCGACTACGTCTACTCGGTCGTCGAGGGCACCGGCGTGAACGAGCTCAACGAGGGCCCCGGCCACTACGTCGGGACGCCGCTGCCGGGCGCGGTCGGCAACGTCGCGATCGCCGGGCACCGGGTCGGCAAGGGCTCGCCGTTCCTCAACCTGGACAAGCTCAAGGCCGGCTCCGCGATCGTGATCCGGACCAAGGACTACTGGTACACGTACCGGGTGCTGGGCGACACCCGGACCGGCGACCCGGAGAAGCTGACCTCGCTCGGCATCCCGGGCCGGGAGATCGTCGACCCCACGAACGTCGGGGTGATCGCGCCCGTGCCGGACAAGCCCGGGGCGCAGCCGACCCGCAGGATGCTCACGCTCACGACCTGCCATCCGAAGTTCTCGGCCCGGCAGCGGATGGTGGTCCACGCGATCCAGGACGGCGCGCCGTACCCGGTGAGCAAGGGTGCACCGCCGGCCATGTCGGGCAAGTAGGGGAGGGCAGGACGTGTACGTCTGGATCTGGCACAAGCTGCCCGGCGGTCTGCCCGGCAAGCTGATCGGCTCGGCCATACTGGTGGCGGCCGTGGTGGCGCTGCTGTTCCTGGTGGTGTTCCCGTACGTTGAGCCGCGGCTGCCGTTCAACGACGTGACCGTGGACCAGTAGGAGGTCGGGACGATGCGCGTTCTCGTCGTCGACAACTACGACAGCTTCGTCTACAACCTCGTGCACTACCTGGCCCAGCTGGGTGCGGAGACCGTGGTCCGGCGCAACGACGAGATGGCGCCGGAGGAGGTCGACGGCTTCGACGGCGTGCTCACCAGCCCCGGGCCGAGCACGCCGGAGTCGGCCGGGATCAGCGTGCCGATCGTGTCGGTGTGCGCGGAGCGGGGATTGCCGCTGCTCGGGGTCTGCCTGGGCCATCAGGCCATCGGTGTCGCGTTCGGCGCGACCGTGACCCGGGCGCCGGAGCTGCTGCACGGCAAGACCAGCGAGGTGTACCACAAGGGCGCCGGGGTGCTGGCCGGGCTGCCGGACCCGTTCATCGCGACCCGCTACCACTCGCTCGCGGTGGTCGAGGAGACGATGCCGCCCGAGCTCGAGGTGACCGGGCGGACCGCGTCGGGCGTGGTGATGGCGATGCGGCACACGACGCTGCCGATCGAGGGCGTGCAATTCCACCCCGAGTCTGTGCTCACCGAGTCCGGGCACGTCATGCTCGCGAACTGGCTGGCGACCTGCGGTGATCCGTCGGCCCGGGACAAGGCGCCGGCCCTGGCGGCCGAGATGGACGCGCTGCGCCACACCGCCTTCAGCGCGGTCTGAGACTCAGCCCAACCGCCGCGGTTTGAGCCTCGGCCCGGCGGCGCGGTCTGGGAACCGGCGCGGTCTGAGAACCGGCGCGGTCTGAGCCTCGCCTCGACGACACGACCGGCCGCCCCCGGAAGGGGCGGCCGGTTCGGCGTTACGGCGTTGCGCTGCCGGTGGGGGTGCCGGTCGGCGATCCGGTGGGTGACCCGGTCGGGCTCGGCGTCGGCGACGGGGTGGTCGGCGACGGTGTCGGCTTGGCCGCGGCGATGAACAGCGTGATCTGCTGGCTCTTCGGCACCGGCGTACCCGCGTTCGGGTCCGTACGGAAGACCGTGCCGGCTTCCTCGTCGTCCGGCGGCGGCTGGACCTGGCGGGTGATGTTCGTGTAGCCGGCCTGGTTGAGCTTGGTCGTGGCCGCCTCTTCGGAGAGCCCCTTCACGTCCGGCAGCGCGGTCTTGCCGGTGCTCACGTTGAGGGTGATCTTCTCGCCCTCGGTGACCTTCTGCCCGGCGCCCGGGTTGGTGCTGATCACCTGGTCGACCGGCGCGGCGCTGTCGACGTCGTGCCGGACCGGGATGAGGTTCTTGCCCCGCAGCGCGGTGACCGCGTCGTCGTACGACAGGCCCTTGTAGTCGTCCAGGGCGATCTGGGCCGGCCCGGCGCCGACCACGACCGAGACCGCTGCGCCCTTCTTGCGCCCGAGGCCGGCCGCGGGATCGGTGCTGAGCACCTGGCCCTTCTGCTGCGGGGTCGAGGAGGTGGTGGAGAAGTCCGGGACCAGGCCGGCGTCCTTGAGCGTGCGCTCGGCCGCGGCCTGCTGCTGCCCGACGACGTCGGGCACGGTGACGTCGTTGCCACCGCCGAGCAGCTGGATCGTGCCGAACGCGGCCCCGGCCAGCACGAGCAGGCAGACGACGGCGATCGCGACCCAGAACCAGGGGCTGCGCTTCGGCTTGGCCGGCCCGGTCGGCGGGCGGCCGTTGGCGGCGGTGCCGTACGCGGCCGCGCCGTACTGACCGGTGCGACCGCCACCCATGACGGTGGTGACCTCGTCCGCGGTCATCACCGGCTCGGCCTCGACCGGCCGGCCGTTGATCGCCCGGATCAGGTCGGCCCGCATCTCACCCGCGGACTGGTAGCGGTTGGCCGGGTTCTTCGCCATCGCCTTGAGCACGATCGCGTCCAGCTCGGGCGGCACGTCCGGGTTGAGCGAGGACGGCGGCGGCGCGTTCTCCCGGACGTGCTGGTACGCGACCGCGACCGGGGAGTCGCCGGTGAACGGAGGCGAGCCGGTGATCAGCTCGAACAGCAGCACGCCGGTCGAGTAGACGTCCGAGCGGGCGTCCACGTTCTCGCCCCGGGCCTGCTCGGGGGAGAGGTACTGCGCGGTGCCGATCACGGCCGCGGTCTGGGTCACGGTGGCCGCGTTGTCCGCGACCGCCCGGGCGATGCCGAAGTCCATCACCTTGACCGCGCCGGTCGGGGTGATCATGACGTTGCCCGGCTTCACGTCGCGGTGCACGATGCCGTTGCGGTGGGAGAAGTCCAGGGCGGCGCACACATCGGCGACGATCTCCATCGCCCGCCGCGGCATCAGCCGGCCCTCGATCTTCAGCACGTCGCGCAGGGTGCGGCCCTCGACGTACTCCATGACGATGTACGGCTGGTTGCCCAGCATGTCCTCTTCGCCGGTGTCGTAGACCGCGACGATCGCCGGGTGGTTCAGGGACGCGGCGGCCTGCGCCTCCCGGCGGAAGCGGGCCTGGAACGACGGGTCGCGGGCCAGGTCGGCCCGCAGCACCTTGACCGCGACCTCACGGCCGAGCCGGACGTCACGGCCGCGGTGCACCTCGGCCATGCCGCCGTATCCGAGGATCTCGCCGATCTCGTACCGCGATCCCAGCAGGCGTGGCGTCGTCATCGAACCCTCGTCGTCTTCGAACCCATTGAAACCTCAGTGTCCCAGTGTCGGCTGTACGTGGAGACGGCGGTGGTCCGCGGGCCGGCGGACTCGTCGTCGCCGCGCTCGGACATGATCACGGTGATCAGCCCGGCCAGGATCAGCGCGAGCAGGAGCACCAGCGCGATCCAGAGCGGGCGGCGGGTGCTTCGGCGCCGGGGCCGGTCACCCGGTGGGGCGGTGGACCAGCCGGTGGCGGGGGTCGGGGCCGGCGTCCAGTTCGGGTACGCCAGGGCCGGATTGGTTCCCCCGACCCCATCCGGACCGGCCCACTCACCCGCGCCGAACCCGCCCGGACCGCCGGTGTACCCGGCCGCCGGGGCACCCGAATACGCCGATCCCGCCGCAGGCCTACCCGCGCCGTTCTGGGGGCCGCCGAGCCCGGCAGCGCCGCTCTGCGGTCCGCCGGGTCCGGTTGCGCCGCCTTGGGGTCCGCCGGGTCCGGTTGCGCCGGGTCCGGTTGCGCCGGTTTGGGGGGCGCCGGTTTGGGGGGCGCCGGTTTGGGGGGCGCCGGTTTGAGGGGCGCCGGTTTGAGGGGCGCCGGCTTGGGGGGCGCCGCCTCGAGCGCCGCCGAGGCCGGTGGCGGCCGGGGGGCCACCGAGGCCGGTGGCACCGCTCTGGGGTGCGTAGGCCCGGCCGGGAGACGCCGGCGACTGCCGGCCCGGAACCGGCTGAGCCGGGGCCGGCCCGGGAGCGGGCGGCGGGTAGGGCGGCGGCGGGGCCGGGAACGGGGTGCGTCCCTCCTGCACGGCCCGGACCGCGTCCGCCAGCTCGCCCCCGTCGGCGAACCGCTGCCGCGGGTCCTTGGCCAGCGTCCGCATCACCAGCGCCTGCACCGGCCCCGGCACGTCCGGCGGCAGCGGCGGCGGCGCGTCCCGGATCTGCATCATCGCCACCGTGACCGGTGAGTCGGCCACGAACGGCAACCGCCCGGCCAGGCACTCGTACGCGACGACGCCCAGCGAGTACACGTCCGAGGGCGGCCCGACGACCCGCCCCTCGGCCTGCTCGGGGGAGAAGTACTGCGCGGTCCCGACGACCATCCCGTTCTGCGTCAGCGGCACCGCGTCCGCGGCCCGGGCGATCCCGAAGTCGGTGATCTTCACCGCGCCGTCCGACTTCCGGACGAGCAGGTTGCCCGGCTTCACGTCCCGGTGCACCATCCCGGCCCGGTGCGCCTCAGACAGCGCTAGCGCGGCCTGCCGGACGATCTCCAGCACCCGGATCGCCGGCAGCCGCCCGTCCCGGGCCAGCTGGGCCGAGAGCGGCTCCCCGTCGACGTACTCCATGACCAGGTACGCGACCGGGATGTCGTCGGACGCCCCGGTCACCTCGCCGTAGTCGAAGACGTTCGCGATGCCGTTGTGCTGCAGCGACGCGGTCGTACGGGCCTCGGTCCGGAACCGCTCCAGGAAGGTCTGGTCCTGGGTCAGCTCGCTCTTGAGCACCTTCACCGCGACCACCCGGTGCAGCACGGTGTCCTCGGCCCGCCAGACCTCGCCCATGCCGCCGATCGCGATCCGCCGGGTGAGCCGGTAGCGGTCGCCGAGCAGCGTGTCCTGGGCGAGGGAGTCCACCTCACCCGCCCCCCGCACCCAGCACGGCCTGCATGACCTGCTTGGCGATCGGCGCGGCGGCCTCGCCGCCGGTGGTCTCGCTGCCGGAGTTGCCGCCGTTCTCGATGATCACCGAGACCGCGACCTGCTTGCCGGCGTTCTTGGCGAAGCCGATGAACCAGGCGTGCGGGGCGGCGTCGGGCGCGTTCTCCGCGGTGCCGGTCTTGCCGGCCACGTCGATGCCCGGGATCCGGGCCGACCTGCCGGTGCCGTTCTGCACGACGCTGCGCATCATCTGGGTGAGCTGGCCGGCGATCTGCGGCGTCACCGCGGTCGAGAGCTGCTCCGGCTTGGTCTGGTCCAGCACGGTCAGGTCCGGCGCCTGCACCTCCGAGATCAGGTACGGCGTCATGAGCACGCCGTCGTTGGACACCGCCGCGGCGATCTCCGCCGCCTGCAGCGGGGTCAGCGCGACGTCCCGCTGCCCGATCGAGGTCTGGGCCAGCGCCGGGGTGTCCGGGATGTCGCCGAGCGAGCTCGGCGAGACCCGCATCGGGACCTGCAGCGCGTCGCCGGTGCCGATCCCGAAGCCGGCCGCGGCCCGGCGGATCTCCGACTCGCCCAGGTCGACGCCCAGCTTCGCGAACGCGGTGTTGTACGAGTTGGTCAGCGCCGTCTGCATGGTGACCTTGCTCGCCCCGCAGCTCTCGCCGCCGAAGTTCTTCAGCCCGCGGCTCGTCCCCGGCGGCGTGTAGACCGTCGGGCAGTCGATCTGGGTGTCCGGCGTCCGCCCGTTGGCCAGCGCCGCGGCCGCGACCACGACCTTGAACGCCGACCCGGGCGGGTACCGCTCGTTGATCGCCCGGTTGATCAGCGGGTCGGACGCGTCCGCGGCCAGCTTGTTGTACTGGGCCCGGATGGTGTCCGGGTCGTGCGAGGAGATCGGGTTCGGGTCGTACGAGGGGCTGCTGGCCATGGCCAGGATCGCGCCGGTGGTCGGGTCCATCGCGACCACCGCCCCGCGCCGGTTGCCGAGCCCGGCCACCGCGGCCTGCTGGGCCTTGCTGTTCAGCGTCAGCACCACGTTGCCGCCGCGCGGGTCGCGCCCGGTGAGCAGGGCGGACAGGCGCTGGGTGAACAGCCGGTTGTCGCTGCCGGACAGGAAGCCGTTCTCGGACTGCTCGATGCCGGTGGCGCCGTAGATCAGCGAGTAGAAGCCGGTGACCGGCGCGTACGTCCCCTTGCCGGGGTAGCGGCGCAGGTAGCGCAGCTTGTCGTTGGTGGAGACCGACTCGGCCACCGGGGAGCCGTCGACGACGATCGTGCCGCGCTGCCGTTCGTATTCGTCGAGCAGGACGCGGGTGTTGCCGGGGTCGGAGCGCAGCTTGTCGCCCTCGAACACCTGCACGTAGTTGGCGTTGGCGATGAGCAGGCCGAAGAGCACCAGCATCGCCAGCGCGACCCGCCGGACCGGCCGGTTCACCGGACCACCTCGGTCATCGCGTCGGCCAGCGGGGGTTGCCGGGTCGGGGTCACCGGCGGCCGGCGGGCCGCGTCGGAGATCCGCAGCAGCAGCGCGACCAGGGCGAAGTTCGCCACCAGCGACGAGCCGCCGTAGGACAGGAACGGCGTGGTCAGGCCGGTCAGCGGGATCAGCTTGGTCACGCCGCCGACGACGATGAAGACCTGGAAGGCGAGCGTGAAGGCCAGGCCCGAGGCGAGCAGCTTGCCGAAGGAGTCCCGCACGGTCAGCGCGGTCCGGAAGCCGCGGCTGACGATCAGCGCGTAGATCACCAGCAGCGCGACCAGGCCGACCAGGCCGAGCTCCTCGCCGACGGTGGCGACGATGAAGTCGGTCTTCGCGAACGGCACGGTCTCCGGCCGGCCGCCGCCGAGGCCGGTGCCGAACAGCCCGCCGGTGCCGAGCCCGAACAGCGACTGCACGATCTGGTAGCCCTGGTCGTCCCGGAAGTCGAAGGGCCGCAGCCAGACCTCGACCCGCTCCTGCACGTGCGCGAAGGCGAAGTACGCCGCGTACGCCCCGACCAGGAACAGGCCCAGGCCGATGAGCAGCCAGGACGTCCGCTCGGTGGCCACGTAGACCTGCACGATGAAGATGCCGAAGAACAGCAGCGAGGTGCCGAGGTCCTTCTCGCCGACCAGCACGAGCAGCGAGGCGCCCCAGGCCACCAGGATCGGGCCGAGGTCGCGGCCGCGGGGCAGGTCGATGCCGAGGACCCGGCGGCTGGCCAGCGACAGCACGTCCCGTTTCTGGACCAGGAACGCGGCGAAGAAGACCATCAACGCCAGCTTCGCGAATTCGCCCGGCTGGATGGAGAAGCCGGCCACCCGGATCCAGATCTTCGCGCCGTTGACCTCGGAGAACCGGCCCGGCAGCACCGCCGGCAGGGCCAGGAAGGCCAGCCCGGCCGCGGCCAGCGTGTACGCGTAGCGGGCCAGCGCCCGGTGGTCACGCACGATCATCAGCACCGCGACGAACAACGCCAGCCCGATCAGCGTCCAGACGACCTGGACCTCGGCGTCCCCGGACGGGATCGGCCGGCCGTCCTGCTGCGCGTCGGCCACCTCGGCCAGGTCCAGCCGCCGGATCAGCACCAGGCCCAGCCCGTTGAGCAGGGCGACGGCCGGCAGGATCAGCGGGTCCGCGTACGGCGCGAGCCAGCGCACGGCCAGGTGCGCGACCGCGTAGATCAACGCGAAGCCGGCCCCGTACGTCCAGACCGCGGTGCTGACGGTGTCGTTGAAGGTCGCGTCGACCACCGCGTCGGCGGCGATCACGAGGATCACGGCGAACGCCAGCAGCGCCAGCTCGGTGCCCCGCCGTCGGGGCACCGGCCTGGTCTCGCCGGCGGTCCCGGCGGTGGCGGCGGGAGGAGCGGTCAAGGCAGCCGGCACCCCTCGTCGCCCGGCGCCTCGGTCCCGGACGGGTTCGCCGCGCTACTCGGGGCGGTCGGGGTCGCGGGGGTCGGCGACGGTGTCCGCCCCGGGGTCGGCTTGGTGGCGGGCTTCGTCGGGGACGGCGTCGGGCTCGGGGTGGGGGTCGGGCACAGCGGCTTCTGCTGCATGTTCAGCCGGGCGATGATCTGCTCGGCCTGGGCCCGGTTGTCGGCCGGGATGCCGTCCTGCACCTGCCGGCGGGCGACCTGGACCAGGTCGTCCAGCTTCATCGGGTTGGTGTCGACGACCGAGAAGAGGTGGACCGGGCCGACCGAGGAGTTCACGCCCCGGTAGACGGCGACCTGGTCGCCCTCGGCGCCGACGAAGTATTGAGCCTGGGTCCAGGTCCACAGCCCGTAGCCGCCACCGACGACCACGACCAGCAGCGCGAACAGCCCGAGGGCCAGCCGCAGCCGGCGCGGCCGGGCCGGGCGGTCCGGGACGGTGTCCTCCGGCCCCGGGCGCGAGTTCAGGGTGGCCGCGCGGGAGGCCGGGCTGGTGCGGTCCGGCTCGCGCTGGCCGCGGTTGCCGCCGACCGCTCCGTCCATCACCGGGGCGTCGTCCCCGTACGGCACGTCGATGACGTCGGCGACGATGCAGGTCACGTTGTCCGGGCCGCCCGCGCGCAGGGCCAGCTCGACCAGCCGGTCGGCCGACTCGTGCGGGTCCGGCAGCTGCAGGGCCTCCAGCAGCGTGTCCGGGGAGACCACGTCGGACAGCCCGTCGCTGCAGAGCAGGTAGCGGTCGCCGATCCGGGCCTCCCGGATCGAGAGGTCCGGCTCGACCTCGGCGCCGTTGAGCGCGTGCAGGATCAGCGACCGCTGCGGGTGCGAGCTGGCCTCCTCCGCGGTCAGCCGGCCCTCGTCGATCAGCGCCTGCACGAACGTGTCGTCGTGGGTGATCTGGGTCAGCTGCCCGCCCCGGACCAGGTACGCCCGGGAGTCGCCGACGTGCACCAGCCCGACCCGGGAGCCGGCGAACAGCAGCGCGGTGAGCGTCGTGCCCATGCCGTCGAGGTTCGAGTCCTGCTCGACCATCGCGCGCAGGTTGTTGTTCGCGGCCGCGGTGGCGTCCCGCAGGGTCGAGATGAGGTCGTCGAACGGCCGGTCCTCGTCCAGGTGCGCGAGCGTGGAGATGACGACGTTGCTGGCCACCTCGCCCGCGGCGTGGCCGCCCATGCCGTCGGCAAGGGCCAGCAGCCGAGGCCCGGCGTACACCGAGTCCTCGTTGTTGGTGCGCATGAGTCCGCGGTCCGAGCGGACCGCGTACCGAAGGGCCACGGTCACCGGGCGGAACCTGGTCCGGGGGGAGCGTTCATGACCTCAACTCGAGAACCGTCTTACCGATCCGGATGGGGACTCCGGGCGGGATCAGCGTCGGGCCGGTGACCTTCGTACGGTCGAGGTAGGTGCCGTTGGTGGAGCCGAGATCCTCGACGTACCAGTCGCCGTCCCGGCTGACGAGCCTCGCGTGCCGGGTGCTCGCATAGTCGTCGGTGAGCACCAGGGTCGAGTCGTTGGCCCGGCCGATCATGATGGGCTGCTCGCCGAGCGTGATTCGGGTGCCGGCCAGGCCACCCTCGGTGACGAGCAGGTTGGTGAGGGCCTTCCCCCTTCGCTTCGGCTTCGGCCGCGTCGAGGCGGTCGGACGGGTGGGCATGGTCGATCGGGTCGCACCGGCCCCCGCCAGGTCCGCCCGGACGACGCGCAGCGTAGCGAAGATGAAGATCCACAGCAGCGCCAGGAACCCGAACCGGAGGATCTGGACGACGATCGGCGCATTCACGGAGTGTGACCCTCTCAGGTCACGCCGGCTCTTGCCGGTAGACGAGGACGGTGTGACCCAGTCGGACTACGTCACCGTGCTGCAGCTGCCAGCTCTGCGCCCGGTGACCGTTCACCGTGGTGCCGTTGGTCGAGCCGAGATCGTGCAGCACCGCGCCGTTGCCGTCGAAGCGGATGTCGATGTGCCGGCGGGACACGCCGGTGTCGGGCAGCCGCAGGTCCGCGTCCTGACCCCGGCCGATCACGTTGCTGCCGACGTGCAGCTCCATCCACTGCTGGCTGCCGTCGACGGTCAGCAGGTGTCGCAGCCGCTGCTGCTGCTGGTACGCCGGCGGCGGGACCGTGGCCGGCGGCGCGTAGCCGTTGGCCGGCTGCTGGTAGCCGTCCGCACCCTGGTACTGGTCGCCGCGCTCGTACGGGTCGCCGTAGCCGGGCTGCTGCTGGCCGTATCCCGGCTGCTGGCCGTAGCCACCCTCGCCGTACGCCGGGTCGGGCTGCTGGCCGTAACCCTGGTCCGGCTGGCCGTAGCCCGGCTCGGGCTGGCCGTAGCCCTGGTCCCGGTTGCCGCCGCCGTCGTACCCCTGCCCCTGGTCGCCGCCGTACCCACCGCCGTAGCCGCCGCCCTGGGCGCTCGAGGCCGCGAAGCCCGGCACCACCCCGCCGGCCCCGCCACCTGCCGGCGCCGGACCGCCGGCCGGGACGGCCGGCATCGACAGCGAGTTGTACGGGCGGCGGCGCGGACCCGCGTTCGGGTCGACGCTGCTGGTCACGTTGAACATGCCGGTCCCCAGCTCCTCGTTGCGCGACAACGTCACCTCGATGTCCCCGAACGTCGACCAGCCCTCGTCGTCCACGTGCTCCTGCACCATCTCGGCGAGGGTGTTGGTCAGTTGGGTCTCCCAGGGCGCCAACCGGTCATGGTCGGTCGGGCCCAACTCGACCACATAGCGGTTCGGCACCAGAACCCGGTCCTGACCGACGATGGCCCGGCGCGCCTCAGCTTCCCGCTGCAGCGCCTTGGCCACCTCGACCGGCTCCACCTGACCCTTGAAGAGGCGCGCGAAGGCCGTGCCCACAGCACCTTCGAGGCGCCGCTCGAAGCGTTGCAGCACACCCACCGACTTCCTCCTCGCCACGACTGCCCGACGATGGTATCTGCGAAGGGCCTACCCCATATCCCGACGGGGGAATGACGGTCGAGGAGGCCCCGGTGTTGCGTGCTATCCTCGCCCGGCCGCTGGGCGAGTGGCGGAATGGCAGACGCGCACGGTTCAGGTCCGTGTGTCCGTAAGGACGTGGGGGTTCAACTCCCCCCTCGCCCACACGACGCTCCTGGTGACCCCTGTCCGCGTAGTGCGCGGACCGGGGTCGCTTCATGTTGCCGCGGGGCCGAGCCCCGCGTGCCCACGGTGCGGTGGAGACTCGGGTTTGTGACTGCGGCTCCTCTGGGTCCTTCGGTTCCTCCGGGCTCTTCGGTTCCTCCGGCTCCCTTGGTTCCTCCGGGTTCTTCGGTTCCTCCGGCTCCCTTGGTTGCTCGGTTGCCGGTGGGGTGGTTGGCGTATCGGGCGGTTCGCTTCGCTGCGCTCGCTGGTGGGGACTCCTCTCCTGATCCAGTGCGGGTGGCTACTGCTTACACGTCTGAGCGGCACCTTCGTATTGACGGTGCTTCTCCGGGGGTGTGGGGGGAGCTGTCGGGATTCTGGGAGACGGGGTCCGGGTGGGTGCGGACGCATGCGAACTATCCGCATCACGCTGCTCGGCTTGGTGAGGCGCTGGGGATCTCTGGGTCGGGGGAGTCGCTTCGGCTTCGCCTTGCTGGGTTGTCGGCTGTGGAGGCGGAGGACCTGATCGTCTCGGCGGGGGGCGTTGCTGCGGCGGTTCGTACGGAGGAGGAGTGGGCGGCGCATCCGCAGGGGTCGGTGGTGGGGTCGTTGCCGTTGCTTGTGGTCGGTCGGCGGTCGGAGGGGGCGGCTCGGGAGGTGGCGGGGGTTCGGGTGTTGGACCTCACTCGGGTGATCGCGGGGCCGGTGGCGACCCGGACGCTGGCCTTGTGGGGGGCCGACGTGTTGCGGGTGGATCCGCCGGGGCTGCCGGAGATCGAGTGGCAGCACCTGGACGGTGGGGCGGGGAAGCGGAGCTGTCTGCTCGACGTGCGGTCCGCGCGGTTCGCGGAGCTTCTGTCGCAGGCCGACGTGCTGGTGCATGGATACCGGCCGGGGGCGTTGCCGGTGGACGACATGATCGCGGCCAATCCGGCGCTGGTCGTCGCGTCCCTGTCGGCGTGGGGTTCCGTGGGGCCGTGGGCGGGGCGGCGCGGGTTCGACTCGATCGTGCAGGCGGCGAGTGGGATCGCGATGGTGGAGTCGAAGGACGGGGCCCGGCCCGGTGCCCTGCCGGCCCAGGCGCTGGACCACAGTGCCGGGTACCTCCTGGCCGGAGCCGTCGCGACGGCGCTCGGGCAGGGTGGCGGGTGGTCGGTGGCGACCTCGCTGGCCCGGGTCGCGCACGAGTTGCTGACGGCGGACCGGTCGGTGCAGCCGGACAGCGGGGAGTTCGAGGCGACGACGGTGACGCACGGGGCGCTGACGTACGCGCGGCCGGCGTTGCACGCGGACGACTTCCGGCATCCGCCCCGGCCGTGGGGGCAGGACCCGCCAGAATTTCCCTGAGCCGGGTGTCCTCCCGGCCCGGACCCGTTCGTCCTCTGCACGAACGCGGCCGCCCGGCCGCCGACGGAAGGCTTCCGACCATGGCTCTCTACGCGGCGCTGCTCTACTACCCGGCCGACCACTACTGGACCACGCCGGAGGAGATCGTCCACGCCCCCGAGTACGACCAGTTCGGCAAGGAGGCCGCCGAGGCCGGCGTCCTGCGCGGCGGCCAGCCCCTGCACGCGGCCACCATGGCCACCACGATCACGGTCGCCGGCGGGGCCGGCGGCGACGTCGTCACCACCGACGGGCCGTACGCGGAGACCGCCGAGGTGCTCGGCGGCGTCTACTTCCTCGAGGCCGCCGACCTCGACGAGGCGCTGCGCTGGGCCGCCAAGATCCCGGCCGCCTGGCACGGCAAGGTCGAGCTGCGTCCCGTCGTGGACCTGGACCAGCCCGGCGCGTGAACGCCGAGGACCGGCTGACCGAGACGGTCCGGGTCGAGGGTCGCCGCCTGCTGGCGACCCTCGTCCGGACCCTGGGCAGCCTGCAGCTCGCCGAGGACGCGGTCCAGGACGCGGTGCTCGCCGCGCTCGCGTCCTGGCCCCGGACCGGCGTGCCGGACGACCCGCGGGCCTGGCTGACCGTGACCGCCCGGCGCAAGGCGTACGACGTGCTGCGCCGGGAAGCGGTCCGGCCGGCCAAGGAGGGCGCCGCCAGCCGGGAGCTGGTCGCCGAGGAGGTGGTCCCGATGGAGCCGGAGAGCGCCGTCCGGGACGACCTGCTGCGGCTGGTCTTCACCTGCTGCCACCCCGCGCTGGCCCGGGAGGCGCAGGTCGCGCTGGCGCTGCGGACGCTGGCCGGGCTGGACGTGGCCGCCATCGCGCGGGCGTTCCTGGTGCCGGAGGCGACGATGGCCAAGCGGCTGGTCCGGGCCCGGCAGAAGATCGCCACCGCGCACATCCCGTACCGGCTGCCGTCCGACGCCGAGCTGCCCGAGCGGCTGCCCTCGGTGCTGGCCGTCGTCCACCTCATCGCCACCGAGGGGTACGCGCCCAGCAGCGGCGACGGCGTCGTCCGGGTCGACCTGGAGGTGGAGGCGATCCGGCTGGCCCGGCTGGTCGCCGAGCTGATGCCGGGCGAGCCCGAGGTGCTCGCGCTGCTGGCGCTGCTGCTGCTGTCCGCCGGGCGGCGGCCGGCCCGGGTCGACGCCGCCGGCGACCCGGTGCTGCTGGCCGAGCAGGACCGGTCCCGCTGGGACGCGGCCGCGATCCGGGAGGGGGCCGGGCTGCTGGCCGAGGCGGTCCGGCGCTCGGGCGGCGTGGCCGGGCCGTACCAGCTGCAGGCCCACCTGGCCGCCTGCCACTCCACCGCCCCGAGCTGGGCCGACACCGACTGGTACCGCATCGTCGACCTGTACGACCTGGTTCTCACGCTCGGCCCCAACCCGGCCGTCGCGCTCAACCGGGCCGTCGCCGTCGGGCACCGCGACGGGCCGGCGGCCGAGCTGGACGCGCTCGCCGCGATCGGCCGCCCGGCCCGTGGCCACCTGTGGCACGCCGCCCGGGCCGACGCGCTGACCCGGCTCGGCCGGTCGGCCGACGCGCGGGCCGAGCTGGAGTCGGCCGTGACGCTCGCCCCGACCGCCCCCGACCGCCGCCTTCTCACCCGCCGCCTCGCGGCGCTCGACTGAGCCCTCCGCGGCTGGTCCGCCGTCAGGGTCGCGGTGGACGGCTCGCCGCCCCGGCCCCCTGCTGAGCCGCTGTCAGGGTCGTGGTGGACGGCTCGCCGCCCCGGCCGCCCTGCTGAGCCGCCGCCGTGAGGGTCGCGGGTGGACCCGCCGCCCCGGCCGCGCCGGCTAGGCCACTGTCACGGTTGCCGTGGCGGTGTTGTTGTCGTTGTCGGTCTCGGGGATGCGGTCCAGGTCGTCGGCCCAGGCCTGCACGGTGTGCGTGCCGCTGGTCGCGGTCCAGGCGTTCCCGCCGTCGGCCGTGTACGTCCGCTGCTCGCCCGGCCCGAGCGGGTTGCTGTCGTTCGCCGACCAGGCCACCTTCGTGCCGTCGACGGAGAACGCGATCCCGTTCGTCACGGTCGGCGTGGGGTCGGTGCCGATGTTCTGGACCACCGCGGAGAACACGACCGGCTGCCCGGCGCCCGGCGGCTGCGGCGACCAGCCGATCGACACGACGACCAGGTCCGGACCGGCCGCCGCCAGCCGGGGCGCGGCCGTCGGGTCCGGCGTCGGCGTCGTCGCGTCCACGGTCGCCGTCGGGCTCGGGTCCGGTGCGGGCGGCGAAACCGCGTCGGTCGGGGCGGTCGTCGTCGGGGCCGGCGTGCTCGGCGTCGCGCTGGGGGACGCGGTCGGTGCCGCCGAGGCCAGCGTCCCGGCCCGCGGCAGCGCCGCGGCCGCCTTGGTCGGGTCCGATCCCGCGGCCCCGTCGTGGGTCGGCATCGGCTCCCCGGCCGAGGCCGCCGTCCGCAGCGCGTCCGGACCGGTCGCCGCGGTCGATTTCGTCCAGACCAGCGGGATCAGCACCGGGACCGTCGCCAGCAGCACGACCACCAGGCCGAGCAGCAGGTGCATACGGTTCGGGCGGAGCCGGCTCACACAGTCCCTCGGATGGCAATCAACGGTCGACGGGCCTTACTGATCGGGACACTGTGCCATACCAGGGCGTTCGGGTCAGCCACCAGGAGCGTGATGTCTCAGGATTGGGGTAGTCGCAGCGCTGCGAGCTGGGTGGCCGAGCCGACCAGCGCCCCGGTCGAGTCCCAGGCGTCGCAGTCCTCGTCGACCCGCCCGCCCGCGACCAGCCGGGCCCGCTGCCGGACCCGCAGCGGCCCGTCCGCCGGCAGCGCGCGCAGGTACGCCGTGAACACCATCGTCGGCACCCACGACCCCAGCAGGCCCAGGTCGAAGGTCGCCGGCGGCAGCGTGTCCAGCGCCACCAGCAGCGCGTACGGATCGGGCCGGGCGGGGGAGATCCGGACGTAGCCGCGGATCTCGCCGGCCATCGCCGGCTGCCCGGTCGCGAACCCGGCCGTGGCCGGGTCGGACCGCACCTCCACCTCGCCGAACATCGGCACCGGGAACCGCGGGTCCGCCACCGGCGCCGGCACGCAGTCGGCCTCGGCGGGCATGTCCGGCACCGGCACGTCCGACCAGTACGGCGGGGCCGCGGGCGCCAGCCTGCCGCAGGTGACGAGCGCCTCCACGCAGCGCCTGCCGCCGGCGAACAACGTCGCCCGGGTCTGGGTCGCGCTCCGCCCGTGCCGCAGCACCTCGACCGCGACCTCGGCCGGCCCGGAGTCCGGCGCGGCCAGGTAGTGCGCGCTCACCGCGGCCGGGTGCGGCAGCTCGACAGTTTCTTGGTCGTTCCGCCGGTCGGCAGGCCCCGCGATCGCGCCGTGCGCGGCCTCGGCCACCGCCGCCCGGGCCAGCACCGCGATGAGGTAGCCGCCGTTCGGCTTGGTGCCGATCGCCCAGGCCGGGTCGAGCATCGCGCCGTACCGGCCGCCGCCGAGGGGTTCGACCGCGCTCGCCTTCGCCAGCTCCACACCGGGGACGGTAGAGGATGACCGGCATGGACCCGGCGGCGATCGTCTTCGACCTCGACGGCGTGCTGGTGGACTCGGAACAGGTCTGGGACTCCGTCCGGCAGGCGCTGGTCGCCGAGCGCGGCGGGCACTGGACCGACGAGGCCACCACCGCGATGCAGGGCATGAGCACCCCGGAGTGGGCGGCGTACCTGGGCACGCTGGGCGCCCGTGGCACCCCGGAGCAGCTGGCCGCCGCGGTGATCGAGCGGATGGCCGGGCGCTACCGCGAGCACGTGCCGCTGCTGCCGGGCGCGGTCGACGCGGTCCGGGCGCTGGCCGGCCGGTGGCCGCTGGCGGTGGCCAGCTCGTCGCCGCCGGACCTGATCCGGGTGGTGCTGGACGCCGCCGGGGTCGCCGACCGGTTCCGGGTCACGGTGTCCAGCGAGGAGGTGAACCGGGGCAAACCGGCGCCGGACGTCTACCTGGCCGCGGCCCAGCGGCTCGGGGTCGACCCGGCCGGCTGCGTCGCGGTCGAGGACTCCAGCAACGGGCTGCGGGCCGCGGCGGCGGCCGGGATGACCGTAGTCGCGGTGCCGAACCCGCACTTCCCGCCGCCGGCCGACGCGCTGGCGCTGGCCGCGGCGACCGTCCGCACCCCGGCCGAGCTCACCCCGGAGCTGATCGCCGCGCTGTAGCGGCTCAGGAGCCGCGGGCTGCCCGGCGGTGGCCGGTCAGCTGTAGAAGCGGCGGACCACCGGGCGCAGCTCCGGCGCCTTGAGGTCGGTGCTGTCGCTCCACTGGTCCACGCCGCCGATCAGCTTGCGCCCGGTGAGGTGCCGTACGGCGGGGTCGGTCACCGCCGCGACCAGCGCGTCGGCCGCCTGCTCGGCGTTCACCACCCAGAACGGCCGGCTGAAGAACAGGTGCGGCCGCGGGTCGACGGGCTCGGCCAGGCCGAGCTCGTTCTGCCGCCGCAGCAGCAGGCCCGCGGCGGTCGCGTACGCGTCCTGGCGCTCCGGCCAGGTCTGCGCCGAGACCAGCTCGCCCAGCAGCGGGCCGAGCTCGGCCGCCGCCTCCAGCTGCCCGAACGCGGTGCCGAACCACTTCGGGTACGGCGCGTACCGCCGCTCCAGCAGGAACCCGAGCGTCATCACGTCCCGGGCCAGCCGGCCGCCGATCAGCGCCGAGCCCAGCTCGTCGCCGGCGTGCCCGGCCCGGCCCATCAGGTGCTGCTCCTGGCCCAGCCGGGCCCAGCCGGCGGCCAGCAGGTAGCGCCAGACGTCGCGCGGGTACCAGCCCAGCCGGTTGCGCAGCGCGGTCAGCTCACCGACGCCGTCGTGGTGCACCGGCCCGGCCGTGATCGTCAGCAGCTGCTGGCCCGGGAACGACAGCCAGTCCGCCGGCGCGAGCTCGCCGGCCGGGTCCCAGTTGAGCTGCTGGCGGACGAGCTCCCGCAGCGTCGTGGTGAAGACCCGGTTCTCCTCGCCCCCGGGGGCCATCGCGGCCACCCCCGGGTCGGCCGGGTTCGGCCGGAAGCCGGTCGGGTGGCCGAGGAAGGCCGGCGGCAGCCGCTCGGCCAGCAGCGCCCGGATCGCCGGCGCCCGCCCGGCGTCGGCCTCGGGCAGGACGAGCGTCACCCGCGGGCCCCATTCGTGGTCCCGGGACATCGCGGTGTCGTAGCCGAGCACGTCGGAGCCGTTGCCGAGGTGGCCGGCCGCGTACGGCAGGCCCGGGAACGCCTCGTCCAGCAGCGGGCGTACGACCTCGCGGTAGAAGCGGCGACCCAGCTCCGCGCCGGGGACGAACGGCGTGCCCACCCGGGAAACCGTACGCACCGCCGCGCAGGTTGTTGATCAGCGGGTCAGCGAGTCACGCCGTACGGATAGCCGTCGATGCGGCCGCCGCAGACCTCCTCGAACGGCCAGGGCGACGACCAGCGGGTCGGTCTCGTCCGGCGGGATGATCTCCGCGTACGCCGGCGTCGGGCACGGATCGGTCGACGGGACCACCGTCCAGTGGATCGTGCGGGCCACCCGGCCGCCCGGGGTGAGCCGGATCAGGGTCGGCTTCCGGCCGGTGTCGCGGGTCAGCGTGATCGGCAGCCGGTGCTTGGCCGCGTCCGGCCGGAGTGGTTGCCGGGCACCAGCGCGACCGCGCCGGCCGTCGCGAGCAGGACCCGGGTCCTCACGACGCCACCACCGACGTGTGCTGGTACGCCCGGCCCTGGATGTCGTCGCAGACCGGCCCGTACGGCCACGTCACGACGTGGTTGTCGGTCTCGTCCGGCGGCGTGATCGCGGCCGAGGCCGGCGTCGGGCAGGCGCCGGTCCCGCTCGGCACCGCGCCGAACCGGAAGTCCTTGTACGCCTTGGCCCCCGGCGCGAGCCGCAGCAGCACCGGCGCCGGGGTGGCGTCCCGGGTCAGCGCGATCGACAGGGCCTTGCCCTGGGCGTCCTGCACCTGCAGGCCGCCGTACCCGAAGACGGTGCAGGTCCGCTTGCTGGTGTTGGTGAGGATCACGGTCCCCATCCGGCTGCCGGCGGCCGCGTCCTCCGGCCCGAACGCCAGGCTCACCTCGGAGGTGTGGCAGCGGTCGGTGGACGGCGTGCTCTGCTCGGGGGTGGTCGGCGCCGAGCGGGGGCTGGTGGAGTCCGGCGCCGTCGTCGGCGCGGCGGTGGTGGCGATCGAGGTCGGTGCCGAGGCGCTGGGCGCCCCGATCGTGATGCCGTCGTCCTTGCCGCCGCATGCGGCCAGCAGGAGCGCAGCGGCGGCGATCGGGAGTGCGTACCGGCCCGCTCGGCCCACGAAGCGTGTCACAACAAGATCCTTCCGTTCTTCAGTTGGTCCGACACCCGGTGCGATGCCCGCCCGGCCGGTCAGGTTGCCGTCAGCGGCCAGACCGTCAGCCGTTCGATCCGGGCATCCGGTTGTGCTGGAAGTAGAGGTGGTACGTCCCGTCGGGGAACACCAGCCCAGGATCGTTCATCCAGTTACGCCGCGGCGCGAAGTGAAATCCGGGCCGCCACCACGAGGTCACCGCCGCAGCCTGCACGCTCAGAGCGAACGCATGGAAGTTTCCGCCCCGGCCCGCGTTGAGTGCATCAGACTCAACCCAATCGAGGTGCGAAGACTCATGGCGAACCTGACACTCCCGGTGCTGCCGCTGACCGACGGCGTGCTGCTGCCGGGCATGGTCGTGCCGGTGGAGCTGGACTCCGAGGCGCAGGCCGCCGTCGACGCTGCCCGCACCGCGGGCTCGGCTGTCGGCGGGATACGTAGTGAGGCCCGGGTCCTGGTGGTCCCGCGGCTGGACGGCAAGTACGCGGCGATCGGCACGGTCGCGATCCTGGACCAGGTCGGCCGGCTGCCGACCGGCGAGCCGGGCGCGCTCCTGCGCGGCACGACCCGGGCCCGCGTCGGCCACGGCGTGACCGGCGCCGGTGCGGCCCTCTGGGTCGAGGCGACCCCGGTCGAGGCCGCCCCGGTCACCGAGAAGGCCCGCGAGCTGGCCACCGAGTACAAGACCGTGGTCGAGGCGATCCTGCAGGCGCGCGGCGCCTGGCAGCTCATCGACTCGGTCCGCAACATCTCCGACCCCGGCCAGCTGGCCGACACCTCCGGCTACGCGCCGTACCTGGACCTGGAGCAGAAGGCCCGGATCCTGGAGACGACCGACGTCGAGGAGCGGCTGACCCTGCTGCTGGAGTGGAGCCGCGCGCACCTGGCCGAGGCCGAGGTGACCGCGAAGATCCGCGACGACGTGCGCGAGTCGATGGACAAGACGCAGCGCGAGTTCCTGCTGCGGCAGCAGCTGGCCGCGATCCGCAAGGAGCTCGGCGAGGGCGGGGCCGAGGGCGAGGAGGACGACTACCGCACCCGGGTGGAGGCCGCCGACCTGCCCGAGAACGTGCGGACCGCGGCGCTGCGCGAGGTCGGCAAGCTGGAGCGGGCCAGCGACCAGTCCCCGGAGTCCGGCTGGATCCGGACCTGGCTGGACACGGTCCTGGACATCCCGTGGAACATCCGGACCGAGGACTCGACCGACGTCACGGCCGCCCGCGAGGTGCTGGACGCCGACCACTACGGCCTGTCCGACGTGAAGGACCGGATCGTGGAGCACCTGGCCGTCCGGGCCCGGCGCGCCTCCCGCGGCCTGGAGGTCGTCGGCGGGCGTGGCTCCGGTGCGGTGCTCGCGCTGGTCGGCCCGCCCGGTGTCGGCAAGACCTCGCTCGGCGAGTCCGTCGCGCGGGCGCTGGGTCGCAAGTTCGTCCGGGTGTCGCTCGGCGGCGTCCGGGACGAGGCCGAGATCCGCGGCCACCGGCGGACGTACGTCGGCGCGCTGCCGGGCCGGCTGGTCCGCGCGATCCGCGAGGCCGGCTCGATGAACCCGGTGATCCTGCTCGACGAGATCGACAAGGTCGGCTCGGACTACCGCGGCGACCCGTCCGCGGCCCTGCTCGAGGTGCTCGACCCGGCGCAGAACCACACGTTCCGCGACCACTACCTCGAGGTCGAGCTCGACCTGTCCGACGTGGTCTTCCTGGCCACGGCGAACGTCCGGGACACCATCCCGGGGCCGCTGCTGGACCGGATGGAGCTGGTCACGCTCGACGGCTACACCGAGCAGGAGAAGGTCGCGATCGCCCGCGACCACCTGCTGCCGCGGCTGCTGGACCGGGCCGGCCTGACAGCCGACGAGGTCACCGTGGCCGACGACGCGCTGCACCTGGTCGCCGGTGAGTACACGCACGAGGCCGGGGTCCGGCAGCTGGAGCGCTCGCTCGCGCGGGTGCTGCGGAAGGTGACGACCGCGCTGGCCACCGGGGAGCCGGGGCCGGTCACGGTCACGGCCGAGGCGCTGACCCGCTACCTGGGCCGGCCGCGGTTCACCCCGGAGTCGGCCGAGCGTACGGCGGTGCCGGGCGTGGCCACCGGGCTCGCGGTCACCGGCGCCGGCGGTGACGTGCTGTTCATCGAGGCGAACGCGGCGGCGGGCGAGGGCCTGGTGCTCACCGGCCAGCTCGGTGACGTCATGAAGGAGTCGGCGCAGATCGCGCTGTCCTACCTCAAGGCGAACGGGGCCCGGCTCGGGATCCCGGTCGAGGACCCGGAGGGCAAGCGGATCCACGTGCACGTGCCGGCCGGAGCCGTCCCCAAGGACGGTCCGTCCGCGGGCGTCACGATGACCACGGCCATCGCGTCGCTGCTGTCCGGGCGGCCGGTGCGGGCGGAGGTCGGCATGACCGGTGAGGTCTCGCTGACCGGTCGGGTGCTGCCGATCGGCGGGGTGAAGCAGAAGCTGCTCGCCGCCCACCGGGCCGGGCTGACCGAGGTGCTGATCCCCAAGCGCAACGAGCCGGACCTGGAGGACGTCCCGGCCGAGGTGCTCTCCGAGCTCACCGTGCACACGATGACCGACGTCGCCGACGTGCTCGCGCTCGCCCTGCAGCCGGCGTACGACTCCGTCACGGAGCCCGTCGCCGCCTGATCGCTGTCCCCGAGGCCCCGGCCCGCACCAGTTGCGGACCGGGGCCCTGGCCGTTCGGTCGGGATTGGGGTGGGGGCCTTCCCAATGGGCGGGCTGGGGTGTTGCCTGCGGGTAACCCGCGCGAGGAGGCTTCATGACCCAGACGCTGACCAGGACCGACCAGTGGCTCGCCGATTTCGGGACCGCGCTCGAGGACGGGGACACGGAGCGTGCGGCCGGGATGTTCGGCGAGCAGAGCTTCTGGCGGGACCTCATCGCGTTCAGCTGGAACATCGTCACGGTCGAGGGCCCGGCCGGGGTGAAGGAGCTGCTGGACGCGACGCTGGCGGCGGCCGGCCCGACCGGTTGGCATACGACCGAGGAGCCGTCCGAGGCCGACGGCGTCACCGAGGCCTGGATCGAGTTCGAGACCGCGGCCGGCCGGGGCAAGGGCCACCTGCGGCTGCGCGACGGCAAGGCCTTCACCCTCCTCACCACCCTGTACGAGCTGAAGGGTCACGAGGAGCCCGCCTTCGGCCGCCGCCCCAAGGGCGCCGAGCACGGCGCCAACCGGGACCGCCGGAGTTGGCTGGAGCAGCGCGAGCGGGAGGCGGCCGAGCTCGGCCACACCACCCAGCCGTACACGCTGATCGTCGGCGGCGGGCAGGGCGGCATCGCGCTCGGCGCGCGGCTGCGGCAGCTCGGCGTGCCCACGATCGTGGTCGACAAGCGGGGCCGGCCCGGCGACCAGTGGCGCAGCCGCTACAAGAGCCTCTGCCTGCACGACCCGGTCTGGTACGACCACCTGCCCTACATCAAGTTCCCGGA
>DASYKU010000119.1 GCA_035995165.1 Mycobacteriales bacterium | reverse complement strand
GACGGGGTCGATGATCTGCCAGCACTGCCGTACCTCGTCCGACCGGATGAACAGCGTCGGGTCGCCGACGAGCGCGTCCAGCAGCAACCGCTCGTACGCCTCGGGCGACTCCTCCGGGAACGACTCCCCGTACGAGAACTGCATGGACGCCGAGCGCACCCGGAAGCTGTGCCCGGGCACCTTGGCCCCGAAGCGCAGCGTGATCCCCTCGTCCGGCTGGATCCGCAGCACCAGCGCGTCCGCGTCCAGCTCGGAGGCCTGCCCGGCGGTGATCGGCAGGTGCGGCGGCCGCTGGAACTGCAGCGCCACCTCGGTCACCCGCTTCGGCAGCCGCTTGCCGGTGCGCAGGTAGAACGGCACGCCGGCCCAGCGCCAGTTGTCCACGTCCAGTCGCAGCGCCGCGTACGTCTCGGTGCGGGACAGCGGGTCGACCCCGGGCTCCTCCCGGTAGCCGGCCATCAGCTCCTCCCGGGTGCCGCCGCGGGTGTACTGCCCGCGCACCGCGATCCGGTCGATGTCGACCGCGGTCGGCAGCCGGATCGCCTGCAGCAGCTTGACCTTCTCGTTGCGCACCGCCTCCGCGTCGAACGAGGTCGGCGGCTCCATCAGCGCCAGCGCCAGCACCTGCAGCACGTGGTTCTGCAGGATGTCGCGGGTGGCGCCGGCGCTCTCGTAGAAGCTGCCGCGGGTGCCGACGCCGAGCGTCTCGGCCACCGTGATCTGGACGTGGTCGACCCAGGTGCGGTTCCAGATCGGCTCGAAGACCGCATTGGCGAAGCGCAGCGCCAGCACGTTCTGCACGGTGTCCTTGCCCAGGTAGTGGTCGATCCGGAAGACCTGGTCCTCGGCGAAGTGCGCGTGCACGGTCGCGTCGAGCTGCTCCGCGGTCGGCTCGTCCGTCCCGTACGGCTTCTCGATCACGACGCGGGTGACCTGACCCGGCCGGCGGTTGAGCGCGGCCCCGCCGAGGCCGGTCACGATCGGCCCGAACGCCTCGGGCGGGGTGGACAGGTAGAACACCCGGGTGCCGATCGTGCCCCGGCTCGCGTCCAGCTCGTCGAGCAGCTCGGACAGCCGCGTGTACGTGCCCGGGTCGTCGTAGGCGCCGGCGAGGTAGCGGTAGCCGCCGGTGAGCTCGGGGTTCACCGACTCGCCCCGGTCCAGGACCTTGGTCCGGAACTCCTCGTCGGTCATCGGCGTCCGGCCGACGCCGACCACCGCGAACTCGGGCGGCAGCCGCTTGGCCGTGGCCAGGCTCTCCAGCGCCGGCACGAGCTTGCGCCGGGTCAGGTCGCCGGACGCCCCGAAGATCACCAGGACCGACGGCGGCGCGTTGCGCTCCGCCTGCTCACCAGACATGTCCACACCGGACAGCCAACCGGGTGCGGATCATTTCGGCCAGACTCTGCCGTGCTCTACCCGCCCGGGGTGTCGGGACCGGCCGAGAGCAGGTGCAGCAGTGCGTCCGCGTACGCCGCGTCGGGCTCGTCGCCGGTGAACTCGACCGCCTCGTTCCAGATGGTCACCACCACCCGGTAGCGGTTGCCGACGCGCTCCAGCCGGTGGAAGCTGCCGCCGAGCAGCCCGCGCAGTTGTTCCTCGCGGGGCAGCCAGACGGTGGCGTCCTTCTCCACGTCGTCCAGCGCCCACTCGGTCGTGCCGTTGAAGCCGATCACCGTCCGGCCCGGCAGGTCGTGCACCTCTACCGTCATCGTGGACAGCACGAAGACCTCGTCGTCCATCTCCCGGTCCGGGATGAAGAACCGATCCCCCGGGGCCGGTTCCCAGACCAGCCCGGCCGCCATCAGCCGGCGGGCGAGCGCGATCGGGATCACTTCTCCATAGTGCAGGGTGATGCTGGTGCCGTGCATCCCCAAGAAGGGCTGACCGCGCAGCGGGCCGCCCTGGCCGAACAGGCCGCCGCGCTGGAGGCCGACCTGGCCGGCATCGTCGCCGCGGCGGCCGGCGCGAACGCCGACGACGAGCACGACCCCGAGGGCGCCACGATCGCCTTCGAACGGGCCCAGACCGCGGCTCTGCTCGACCGCATCCGGGCCCGGCTGGCCGAGCTGGACCGGGCCCTGGAGCGGGTCGCGGCCGGCACGTACGGGACCTGCGTCCGGTGCGGGCGGCCGATCGGGGCCGAGCGGCTGGCCGCCCGCCCCGACGCGACCACCTGTATCGGCTGCGCGACGGGCCGCCTCACCCGATAGGCGACTGGATCTCCAGGACGCGGCCGAAGTCGGGGAGCCGGCGGGCGCCGGCCAGCACCCGGGCCAGCGCGTGCCGCAGGCCGATCTTCTCCTCCTGCGCCACGTACGCCACCCGGCCGGCGACCTGCGGCGCCGCGAACGAGGTGCCGAACTGCAGGGCGAACGGGTCCGGCCCGAACGTGTCCGGCTCCGGGTCGAAGAACGGGTCCTCGGTGCCCTGGACGTACACGGTCAGGACGCCGTCGCCGAGCACCGAGCAGTCCACCCAGGAACCGCGGCTGGACCAGGGCGCCGGGGTCAGCTGCTGGGTCAGCGCACCGACCGCGACCACCCCGCGCAGCGCCGCCGGCCACACCGGCCGGGCGTCGCCGTAGTTGCCCGCGGCCGCCACGATCAGCACGTCCTTGCCCTGCTCGGCGGCGATCTCCTCGATGAGATCGACCGCCGCCTGCAGGGCCACCGGCGGCTCGTCGTCGGTCGTGGTGGTGCCGAGGGAGAGGTTGAGCACCACCGACTGGCCGGCCTCGAAGCCTTCCTGCACGGCCGTCACCATCGCGCAGGCGATCTCGGACTCCAGCGCGGAGCCGTCCGGGGGCACGGCCGCGTACATGGCCAGGGTCGCGTCCGGGGCCTCGTACTGGACCAGGCCGGCGACGGAGGTGCCGTGCCCGCCGGCCGCGTCCAGCAGCGGTTCGGCGGCCTCCGGGTCCTCGTACAGCGAGTCGATGGTGCCGGGCCGGGCCAGGCCGGCCAGCCAGCCGTCGGTGCGCGGCTGGTCGGTCACCCCGGTGTCGACGATCGCGACCCGGACCGGCGCGTACTGCGCGGTGGTGGGCGGGTGCGGCGGCCAGCTCCGCGCGGCCGGCTCCGGGCCGCCCTGGGACTTGATCACGACCGCCATCGGCGGCACGAAGTTGAAGGAGACCGCGACCCCGCGGGCCCGCAGCGTGTCCGCGTCCTCGGACAGCTGCGCGGCCCGGGTGCCCGCCTTGACCAGCTTGGTCACCCGGCCGCGCAGGCACTCCATCGGCTCGCCGCAGTAGCCGAGCGCGGCGGCCAGCCGCTGGGCCAGCGCGTCGTACGCGTCGGTGCGGATCAGCAGCTCCCCGGTGCCGACCAGGTAGTCGTCCTCGTGCCGCTCCAGGATGTCGATCTGGGGCAGCTCCGGGCGCAGCGTGCGCCCGGCCCGGGACCGCTCCAGCACCTCCCGGCGCCACCGCCGGTCCTCCCAGGTCCGGCCGAACTCGGACGTGTGCCGGCGGACGGTCAGCACGTCCGACAGCCGTCGCTCCGCCGAGCCGCCGTCCGGCGCTTCACTCATCTGGTTACCTACCCCTTGGTCGTTGGCAGCCCCGTACGCGGGCCCGGCTCCTGTGATGGCGGACCTCTGATGAACGAGCGCGACGCGGAGATTCTGATACGCGCGACTAACGCGTACGTCACGGTCGTCGCCGATCCTGCCGCAGGCGGCCCCGAGGCGATCGCACTGGTCGCCGAGGCGCGCCGGACCCGCCAGCCGGAAGCGCTGGTCGCGGCGCTGCGGGCGGAGGCCTGGTACCACCGGACCCGGCTGGACGGGGCCCGGGCCAAGCGGCTGCTGGACGAGGCCGTCCGGATCGCCCGGCGCGAGCGGCTGCCCGAACGGCTGGGCGAGGTGCTGGTCACCCGGGGCGTGGTCAGCCACGAGCTGGGCCGGCCGGGCGCGGCCGAGCGCGACTTCACCGCCGCCGCCGGGCTGATCGCGCCGGGCATGGCGGCCGAGCTGGCGGCCCAGCAGGGCGCGCTGTACCTCAACCAGGGCCGGCTGGAGGAGGCCGCCCGGCTCTACCGGCGGCTGCTGGCGAGCTCGGGCCTCCCCCGCGACGTCCGGGCCAAGGTGGCCAACAACCTCGGCGTGCTGGAGACGCAGCGGGGCCGGCCGCAGGTGGCGCTGGGCTGGCTGGACCAGGCCGCGGAGGCCGCGCACGGCGTGGTCCCGACGTACGCGGCCGCGATCGCGGAGTCCCGGGCCGCGGCGACCGTGCAGGCCGGGCGGCTGACCGAGGGGCTGGCGCTGTTCGGCGAGGCCGCCGGGCTCTGGCAGGCGGCCGGGCTGCCGCTGGGCGAGTTGCACGTCGAGCACTCCGAGGCGCTGGTCGAGCTGCGGCTGCTGCCGGAGGCACAGGAGCAGAGCCGGGAGGCCGTACGGCTGCTGGACATGCACGGGATGCCGCTGATGGCGGCCGAGGCGCAGCTGCGGGCCGCGCAGCTGACCCTGCTGCGGGGCGACCTGCCGGCCGCGGCGACGCTGGCGGCCGAGGTCGCGGCCCGGTTCCGGCGGCAGCGCCGGGCCAGCTGGGCCGCCCGGGCCGACCTGGTCGCGATCGAGGCCCGGCTGCGCTCGACCGCGTCGCTGGCCACCGACCCGGCCGCGGCCCGGCGGGCGGCCGCGGTGCTGCGCCGGGCCCGGATGCCGGCCGCGGTGCACGCCTCGCTGGTGGCCGGCCGGGTCGCGGCGGCCGCCGACAAGCCCGCGGCCGCGGCCGCCGCCTGGGCCGACGCGCTGGCGTTGTCCCGGGGCGCGCCGGTGCTGGTCCGGCTGCGCGGCCGGGTCGCCGGGGCGCTGGCCGGGCGGCTGGCCGGGGACGACGACGCGGTGCTGCGGCACAGCCGGGCCGGGCTGGCCGACCTGGCCCGGCACCGGGCCTCGCTGGCCTCGTACGAACTGCGGGTGCTGGCCTCCGGGCAGGGTGTCGAGCTGGGCCGGCTCGGGCTGGCCGCGCTGGTCCGGGGCGGCTCGCCGGCCCGGGTGCTGGACTGGATGGAGCGCACCCGGGCCGCCGCGGTGGCCGCGGTCGAGCCCGGCCCGGCGGGACCGGACACCGAGCTGGACGCGGAGCTGGCCGCGATGCGGGCCGCGTACGCGGAGCTGCGGACGGCGCCGGGCTCGGGCCGGTCCGATGTCAGCCCCCGCCAGACCGAGCTGGAGGCCCGGATCCGGCAGAGCTCCTGGCTGCGGGCCGCGGCCGCGCCGGCCGCCGCGCCCCGGCTGTCGCTGGCGTCGCTGCGCGGGCAGCTCGGCGACCGGGTGCTGGTCGAGTACGACGTGCTCGACGGCGAGGTCATCGCCGCGGTGGTGGAACCGGCGCGCACCCGGCTGGTCCGGCTCGGGCCGATCGCGGGGGTGACGTTCGAGATCAGCACGCTGCTGTTCGCGCTGCGCCGGCTGGCCCGCGGCACCGGCCGGGCCGCGGCCGCGCTGGCCACCGCCCGGGCCGGGCTGGACCACCTGACCGCGCTGCTGCTCGCGCCGCTCGAGCTGCCGTCGCACTCCGAGCTGGTCGTCGTGCCGGTCGGCGAGCTGCAGCGGGTGCCCTGGTCGGCGGTGCACCCGCAGCCGGTGTCGGTGGCGCCGGCCGCGGCGATGTGGGAGCGCAGCGCCCGGGCCCGGCCGCTCGGTCAGGACGTCGTCCTGGTCGCCGGGCCGGACGTGCCCGGCGGCTCGGCCGAGATCGCCGCGCTCAGCGCGCTGCACCCGGCCGCGACCGTGCTGCGGCCGCCGGCGTCCACCGCCGGCGCGGTCGTCTCGGCGCTGTCCACGGCCTCGCTCGCGCACCTGGCCTGCCACGGGCGGGTGCGGCCGGACAACCCGATCTTCTCCTCGCTGCTGCTGGCCGACGGGCCGCTGACCGTGCACGAGCTGGAGGCGCGGGGGCCGGCGCCGTACCGGATCGTGCTGGCGGCGTGCGAGTCCGGCACCGAGGTCGGGTACGAGGGGAACGAGACGCTCGGGTTCGTGTCCTCGCTGCTCGCGCGCGGGAGCGCGGGGCTGGTGGCGAGCGCGGTGGTCGTACCGGACTGGGACGTGGTGCCGTTGATGCGGTCGCTGCATTCGTCTGTGCTGCGAGGTGCGACGCTCGCGACGGCGTTGTTCGAGGCGCGGTCGACGCTGGACGGGGCGGATCCGCGGGCGTTCGTGAGCTGGTGCGCGTTCAATGCGTTCGGGGCGGCGTGAAACGGGCACGAGGTCCCGTTCGTTGGGTAAGTGAGAGCCAGTCGGCCCGGTCGGCCTAGGAGGACCCATGAGCGAGACCCCGCGGGACCAGCGCGGACTGTGGAGCGAGGTCAACGCGCGGTTCGAGGAGCTCGGGGAGGCGCTGCGCGTGCACCTGTCGCCGGACGCGGCGCGGACGCCGTCCGATCCGGGCGGCTCCGAAGCGGCACCCTGGGCGGACCCCGCCGACCTCGGCGACTCACCACCCGCGTCCGCCGCCTCCGGGGCGACCCCGCCGGCCGACGCGGTACGACGCGTCGAGGCCGAGCGGGCGGCCGACGCCTGGGCCGCGGCGACGGCTGACGACTCGGCCGCCGCAGCACCTCAGCCCACGGCACCTGACCTCACGGCACCTGACCTCACGGCGCCTCACCCCGCGGCACCTCACCCCGCGGACGAGGCGCCTGTTCCCGCCGCCGAGGCGCCGACGACGGAGGCGCCGACGGCCGACGCGCGGTCGGAGTGGGTGGGACCGACCGCCGCAGGAGGGTCGGCGGGCGACGCCGGGTCCGGACCGGGCGATGCCGAGGAACGGCCGTGGTCGAAGTGGACCGGATCGGGCCGGTTCGCCGGCGGTGCGGACTGGGAGACCGCCCGCCACTCCGTACGGAACCTGGGCGAGTCCGTGCAGCGCGCCGCCACCCAGGCCGGCGACGCCGCCCGCGACCCCGAGGTCCGCGAGTCGGCCCAGCGCGCCGCGCGTTCCCTCGGTGACGCCATCGCCACCACCGCGCAGGACATCGCCACCGAGGTGCGCGAGCGGATGCGCTCCCCGCGCTGGTCGGACCCCGACACCCCGGGCGAACGCCCTCCGGTCGCGCCCGTCGACGACGACCCGCCGCCGCCCACCCCCTGAGAGGCATTGCCGCCGGGCGAAAATCACGCGCAGACTGCGGGTGAGGGCGGGAGGCACCGATGACCCCGGAATGGCGGACGCTGCGGTTCGCGGCACTGTGGGTGTTCGGCTCGATCGCGGGCCGAGCCCCCGGCACCGACCCGGTCGAGGACGACGCCTTCTGGGACGCCCTGCACGATCTCGCCTTCCGCCTGCACGGCCCCGGCGGCGACTTCCTGCGCGCCACCGCCGCCGAGGGCCGGTCCGCGCTGGTCGCCGACCTCCACGCCGACGCCCGCCCGCTGGCCTCCGGCCTGTTCGCCGTCGCGACCGTCCTGGACGCCGACCCCGAGACGGGCCCCGCGATCCGCGCCGTGCTGATCCGGCTCGCCCGCGACATCGCCACCGCCCGCGGCCCGCACGGCCGGTCGATCAGCCGCGACGACGCCGAGTCGCTCGCCCTCGTCGCCGAGATGCTCGACGCCACCGACCTCATCCCGGCCTGAGCCACCACCAGGGACAGCCCGATGCATCCGTTCCCCATCGCCGTCGGCTTCGTGCTGGTGGCGATCGGAGTCATGTTCGGCCTGCTGGCCCGCCACTTCGGCTCGCGCCGGGAGGACCGCGACTGACAACGCGAAGACGGTCACCTCACGACACACCGGGTGTCGTGAGGTGACCGTCGGAGAATGACCGCGTCAGGCGGCGCGCCGGGTGACGGCGTGCCGGTCGTCCTCCTCCTGGGCGAGGTCCGGCTCGGGCGGCAGTTGCGCGGCGGCCGCCGCCTCCTCCTTGCTCCGGCGCGACTTGGAGAAGTGCGTCATCATCGGCTTCTCCACCAGCTCGTGCAGCAGCCCGGAGAGCCCGATCGTGATCACGAACAGGACCGCCAGCAGCGCGAACGTGGTCGGCGTGCTGAACGTCCGGGCACCGAGCAGGTGCCGGGTGAACGCGAGCACCAGGTAGTGCAGCAGGTAGAAGGCGTAGGAGATCTCGCCCAGCCAGACCCAGACGCGCCCGGAGACGAGGCTCTTGCGGCCGGCCGCGTCCTGGGTGGCCGCGGCGGCGATGACGAGCGCGAGCGGGATGACCGAGATGAAGTCCATGTTGAACCGCTCCGGCGTGTACGTCGCGAGCCAGTACACCCCGGCCATGAGGGCGACGGAGCCGCCGAGCCCCAGCGGCAGCCGCCGGCCCGTCATCACGATGCGGGCCATGAAGATGCCGAGCACGAAGTCGAGCAGGCGCGTCGCCGGGAAGTGGAGGGTCAGCCACACGTCGGTGTCGTGCGAGCCGCTGGGGTACACCGCGCTGTACGGCAGGGCGTGGCTGATGAAGGGCACGATGAAGATCGCGGCCATGATGCCCCCGGCCCAGCGCCACAGAAGCTCGGGCCGCACCTTGTCGATGAGGCGCAGGAAGACCGGGAAGAGCAGGTACATCAGCGCTTCACAGGACAGCGACCAGTGCGGCAGGTTGAAGCTGGTGCGCGTGTTGATGTTGTTCGACCACGACTGCAGCAGCAGCACGTCCAGGAGGCCGGTCTTCCGGTTGAAGACCTGTCCCTGGACGAAGACCGCGAGCACCACGCCGAGGATCAGAGCCACCATGTAGTTCGGGTAGATCTTGAAGAGGCGGCGGCGCCAGAACGCACCGAGCCGGTCCCCGGACCGCGCGCTCCAGGTCAGCACGAACCCGCTGAGGATGAAGAAGTAGACGACCCCCGTGAAGCCCCCCTGCTGCACCGCCCCCATGTACAGCCCCGAGGCGTTCTGACTCGAGAAGAACAACATCAGGGCCGAGTGGAGCCCGAACACCATCGCGGCACAGATGAAGCGCATCCCCGTCAGGGACGGGAGCCTCCCCGCGCGTGCACCGGTAGCAGCCCCCGCGTTCGAGCCGTCCGGCCCGTCGGCGGTCTCCAGGGATGACGTCACGTGCCTTCACCTCCATGATCGGGCTGACTGGTGTGAGCACGGTTCCGCTGCCCGATCAGGGAGCGACACCGGCCGAGCAAGAACATGATTTACGTTCCCAGTCCCTCGTCCGGACCGCCTCTTCCCGCGTGCGCTATGGACCGGCCGACGGAAATGTGCCGACATCGGGAGAACCGTGGCGCATCGTTAAGATGTACGGTCAGTAGTTATTTGAGCGCCGAAAGTCCGGTAGTGACCAAGTCGCCTTGAGCCCGCGAGTTCCTCAACGTCGGCTATCACGACTACGGCGCCCGCGGCCTCGGCGACGGCGGGCATGCCGGGGGTCACGCTCGCCGTACGGGACCTGATGGACCCGCCGCCGGTGGCCGAGGTCTACGCGAGCCTGTATCCGGTGCTCGGCGCCGGCGCGCTTCTCGCGTTCGCGGTCTTCCTTCGCCGTACGGGACGGAGCGTCGCGGAGCTGCCGGCGGACACCCGGTTCGGACACCCTGGCGGCGTGCGCGCTGGGCGGAACTCCTAGGACCCCTCCGGACGCTCCACGTCGGCGTCGATGTCGGTGAGGAGGTCCATGAGATCGGCGGCGTTGGTCTGGGCGTAGTCGGAGTAGCAGTTGTTCATGAAGACGTGGGTCTCCTGCGCCTGCTCGCCCAGGTTGGCGACCTTCGGGGCCCAGTCCCGCAGCTCCTCGGGCGAGTAGTGGTAGCCGAAGCGGTCGTAGATGTCCTTGCTGGTCCACTTCTCGCTGTGCCCGTGGAAGCGGATCACGGCCAGGTCGGCGGTCGCGGCGACCACCGGCGGGACCGAGGACGTGTGCCCCTGCGGCATGTCCACGCACACGTACGGCACGCCGTACGAGGTGAGGAAGTCGAGCGTCTCGGCCCGGTTCTCCTCCGACATCCAGGTCTTGTTGCGGAACTCGACGCAGATCCGGGCCGGCTCGGCCCGCCGCTTGCACTCCAGGATGTAGTCCTTGTTGCGCCGCCCGATCGGGAACCACTGCGGGAACTGGAACAGCAGCGCGCCCAGCTTCCCGGCCTGGTGCAGCGGGTCGAGCGCGGACAGGAACCGCTCCCAGACCTGGTCGACGACCTTCGGGTCGAGATCCTTCGCGTACACGTTCGGCTTGGCGTCGGCCGGCCGCAGGTCCTTGTAGATCGACGCGGTCCGGGTCGGGTGCTGGGTCAGCAACGAGTACGCCTTCACGTTGAAGGTGAAGCCCGGCGGCGTCCGCTGC
>DASYKU010000118.1 GCA_035995165.1 Mycobacteriales bacterium | reverse complement strand
CCGAGGTTGCGCAGCGTCGCGGCGATGTTGTTCTCGGTGGCGGCGATCCGGCGCCGGTCCCCGCCGGCCTCGGCCAGCACCAGCGCCGCCTGCCCGTACGCGAGGGAGCCGGCGAAGTCGCTCTGCGCGTGCGCCGTGATGAGCAGGTTGTTCAGCGCGGCCGCCTCGCCGTCCGGGTCGCCGAGCTCCCGGAACGCGGCCAGCGACTCCTCGCCCAGCCGGCGGGCGTCGGTCTCGTGCCAACCCTGTCCCGCCGGGTCCTGCCCTGGCTCGCCGCCGCGGCACTGCTGATCCCGCTCGCCGGCTGCGGCGGCTCGTCCTCCGACGGCTCCTCCGCCGCCGCCGTCGCGGGTGACCCGGCCGCCGACAGCGGCAACGGCAGAGCCGGCGACTGCGCGATGCTCATCGGCCCGACCGTCTGCTTCCACTACGCCCTCACCGGCAGCGTGACCGCGCAGGGCACGGAGGCCGGGCAGGTCGCCACCAACAACGGGGTCGACTACAAGACCTGCGCCGACTGGACCAAGGGTGAGCCCGACGGCGACGACGGCGAGCCCTCGCTGTCGCTGCCCTCGGGCGGCCCGAAGAAGGACGGCGACCACTTCGGCGGCCTGACCGGCGACGTCATCGAGCACTACCAGGGCCCGGGGACGTACGAGAAGAAGGACCTGTCCGGACTGGGCAGCCCGTCGGGGATCATCACGTACGACACCCAGGACAACTTCGTGCTGCAGGAGGACTCGACCGGCTCGGCGACGATCAACGCCGACGGCTCCGGCAGCTTCACCTTCGCCGACATGGGCACCGGCCAGTCCGGCAACGACGCCACGGTCTCCGGCTCCGTGACCTGGACCTGTCACAACCCGAGCGACTAGCGGGGTTCTTGGCCGGACCGGTCCCGCGTGCCCGGGGGGTGCACGCGGGGCGGGTTCACAGTCGCGGCACAAGGCCTTCTCATCGATGCCCCATGGTCCCCGACCGACCGTTCACAGCGTGACCACCACGCCCCTGGATCGCCGCGCCGCCGACCGTGGCCCGGCCGCCGTTCCCGGCCCGGGGCGACCGGCTGGTGCGCTGCCGGCCCGACGCGGTCCGGGTCCGCCTCGCCCTGCCGGCCGCGACCGCGCAGCGGCAGGTCGCCCGCCACGGCCGCGAAGTCCACAGTGTCCGTCGCGAGTAGACGGTCCACTATGGAGCGTGCGTGGGCCGCGATCCGTACGGGACGCCCCGCTCGTACGTCCGGGGATCGGTGAGCTCGGTGACCGCGGTCACGGGTGCCGGGCGAGGAAGCCCCCGACCGCGGTCACCAGCCCCAGCCCGTCGAGGACCCGGACCAGCCGGGCAGGCAGGGCACCCCCCGCTCACCCGAACCCGCAGTACGAACAGCCATCGGAGCTCCTCGTCCGCGCGGAGCCGCGGGCCGGGAGGCTAACGCTCCGTGGCCAGTCGCCGGTACACCTCGGCGGCGGCCTGCCCGAAGCCGTCCGGCTGGCCGGTCGCGGCGAAGGTCCGCCCGACCTCCTCCAGCTCGTACTCCCAGCGCCAGCCGCGCTCGGCCCCGATCCGGGCCGCCTGCTGGGACTTCGTCGGCAGCCCGGGCAGGCTCAGCGCCCACTCGGTGAGCAGCTCGTCCTCGACGCCGAGCTCGCGGGCGGTGGCGCGGATCGCGACCAGCAGCGCGGTCGTCCCCTTCGTCCAGGCCGCGTACGTCATCTTCAGGGCGGACGCGTCCGGCACGATCCGCGCGTCCAGGTCCGTTCCGGCGAACAGGGTGACGATCTCGGCGGCACCCGGCCCGGACAGGTAGAGCCGAGTCGTACCGGGGCTCCGAGGGGGCGGACCAACGATCCCGCCGTCCACGAACCGCTCGCCGATCACGTCCCGAATGCGCGCCGCCGTCTGCGGACTCACCGCGTTGGCGTCGACGTACGTCCCGGCGTAGCCGGCGAACGCCTCCGCGACCTCGACGGCCGCGCGCGGCGGGCAGATCGACAGCACGACGTCGCAGCCGTCCCGGATCCCGGCCAGGTTGCCGAGGTCGGTGAACCCGGTCGCTCGGTCGCGGGTGGCCGCGCTGCGTCCCTCCGCCGCCCAGCCCACCTCGGCGCCGCGGGCGAGCAGCGCCTGTCCGACCGCCGAACCCATCGCCCCCGGATGCACGATCCCGATCACGCCCCCACCGTATTGCCCGGGCCGGGGTGTTCGCGGTGCATCTCACAGTGCGGGCGGAGCGGGGCGTGCGTGGTGCATCTCACAGTGAGACGGCGGGCGGGGCGGCGCTCGCGTTCACTGCGGGGCCGGTGCGCTCCGGCACC
>DASYKU010000117.1 GCA_035995165.1 Mycobacteriales bacterium | reverse complement strand
ACGGCCGCGCTGCGCTTGCTGCACGAGGCGCTGGACCGGAATATCTGACCCGCCCGAGGGCTTTCCACTGTGCCGTCCACGTGCGCTGCCTGGCCGATCGCTGGGGCTGTTCGCGCAGGTGGCACGTATGCCGGTGCCTCGATCGGGAGACCGGCTCCGAGTAGCCGGAACCGCCCGGCGACCCCACCCGTTACGCCATCGGCAGAACCGGGATGTCACGTGCGCGGTGCCGTGCCCGGCAAGCGTGTGCGGGGTACCGTGGCGGGAAGTCTGCGAATGTCGGAGAGGGGTGTCTCGTGGTCCTGCTCAGACGGGTCATCGGCGACACGCTGCGTGCGCAGCGGCTCGCCCAGCACCGCACTCTCCGTGAGGTGTCGACGGTGGCCAAGGTCAGCCTGGGTTACCTGTCGGAGGTCGAGCGCGGCCAGAAGGAAGCGTCCTCCGAGCTGCTGGCCTCCATCTGCGAGGCCCTCGACGTGAAGCTGTCCGACCTCCTGTCGGAGGTCTCCGAGATGATGCGCCGCTCCGAGCGAGCGGCCGAGGTGGCCCGGATTCCGGGCCGCGTGACCATCCCGGCGCCCGCGCGCCGGCCCGTGCCGGCCGGGGTGGGCGGCGGATCCCGTCCCGCCCCCGATCGGTTCGAGGACCTGCCGGAGTTCGACGAGGCGGCCTTCGAGGACGCCGCCTCCGACGACACGGACGAGACCGACGAGACCGACGAGGGCGGGTTCGCGGACGCGGCCCCCGCTCCGGGTCCCGCGACCGACAGTCTGGCCACCCGCCCGGCCGGCGGCCTGCCCGACCCGGGCGAGGAGCTGGAGCTCGACGATGTGGACCTGGCCGAGCTGGAGACCGGTGACGGTCTCGGCGAGCTCGAGGTGCTGGTCGGGCTGACCGACCTGGCCGGCCGGGACTCCCCGCCGTACTCGGCCCGCTGCCTCGCGGCGGCGTAACCGATCGCATTTCAGGAGCCTGCCGGCGGACACGCTGGCAGGCTCCTTGCGTTCGCGGCCCCCGGGTGGCATCAAGTGGGAGTGCCGGACCGTTCGCGCGACCCGCTGGACCACCTGATCCGTTCCACCGTGCCCACCGCGGTCGCCTCGGCGGCGCCGCAGCGCTCGGGCGGGACCCGGTCGCGGGCCGGCAACGCGATGGCCCGGACCCGGGCCGGGCTGCTGGACGGGGCGCGGCGCGCGGTCGGCATCCAGGGCACCCGGCGGACCACGATGAACGACATCGCGGCCCACGCCGGGGTGGCCAAGGCGACCCTCTACAACCACTTCCGGACCAAGGACGACGTCTGGTCCGCGCTGGTCGAAGCCGAGGTCCGGGCGGTCGCGGCCGAGTGCGCCGAGCTGGAGCTGGTGGACGCGCTGGCGCACGCGGCCCGCCGGTTGTCCGAGCACCCGGCGTTGCGCCGGGTCGCCGACTCCGAGCCGGTCGCGCTGGCCGGGCTGCTGACCCGGCGGCCGACCGCGGCCGGCTGGCGCGCCGCCGAGGAGGCGGTCCGGTCCCGGCTGGCCGCGGACGGGCTGGCCGGGGACGACCTCGTGCTGCGCTGGCTGGCCTCGCACCTGGCCACGCCGGCGACCTCGCCCTCGATCCGGACCGCGGCCGAGACGCTGGTCCGCGGACTGCCCGCCGACCCGGCCAGCACCGAACGCGCCGTCTGAACGGCTCCCCGGATTGCCCGAAGGGGCACATCCGCCCGGTACGACCGGGACTGCGAGACTTCCGGAACCGGCGGGGCGGCCTGGCCGTTGGCCGGTCACCAGGAGGGGGACGCACGTGACGTACGGGCAGCAGACCGGCAGGTCGGGCGGTCGCCGGGCGGTGCCGTTGATCATCGCGGTGGTGGTCGGGCTGGTGCTGGTCTTCGTCGTGCGCGCGCTCGTCACCGGCGGCGGGGACGACGACGGGGGCGACGGCAGCCGGGCCGACGGCTCCGGCCAGCGCACCGGCTGCACCCCGCTGAAGGTCACCGCGTCCTCGGAGAAGGCCGCGCTGCTGACCCGGATCGCGGCCGACTACAACAAGGCCGGCCGGACCGTGGACGGCGCCTGCGTCGACGTCCAGGTCACCTCGAAGGCCTCCGGCGGCGCCCTGGACGCGCTCGCACGCGGCTGGAACGAGCAGGTCGACGGCCCCCGCCCGGACGTCTGGACGCCGGCGTCGCGGTCCTGGTCGGTGCTGCTGCAGCAGCGCACCGCCGCGCAGGACAAGGGCGACCTCGTCCCCGCCGAGACGCCGTCGATCGCGCAGACGCCGCTGGTGATCGCCATGCCGAAGCCGATGGCGCAGGCGCTGGGCTGGCCGGACAAGCCGCTGGGCTGGTCCGACGTGCTCGCGCTGGCCCGCGACCCGAAGGGCTGGGGCGGCAGGGGGCACGCCGAGTGGGGCCAGTTCAAGCTCGGCAAGACCAACCCCGAGTTCTCCACCTCCGGGCTCAACGCGACCATCGGGGCCTACTTCGCCGCCACCGGCCGCTCCAGCGACCTGACCGCGAAGGACGTGGCCGACCCCAAGGTCGTCGCGTACGTCAAGGCGATCGAGGGCTCGGTCGTGCACTACGGCGACACCACGCTGACGTTCCTGGAGAACCTGTACCAGGCGGCCGAGGCCGGGCGGCCCCTGACGTACATCAGCGCGGTGACGGTCGAGGAGAAGTCGGTCTGGGACTACAACCAGGGCAACCCCTCGGGTGACCCGGCGACGCTGGGGCAGCGCGGCAAGCCGCGGGTGCCGCTGGTCGCGGTCTACCCGAAGGAGGGGACGCTGGTCTCCGACAACCCGTACGTGGTGCTCACCGCGGAGTGGGTCGACGCGGCCAAGAAGAAGGCCGCGGCCGACTTCCTGGCCTTCGTCAAGGACCCGGCCCAGCAGAAGCGGTTCACCGACGCGGCCTTCCGGGACGCGAGCGGCAAGCCCGGCGGCGCGTTGACCGAGGCCAACGGCGCCCTGCCGAACGCGCAGCTGTCGATCATCGACCCGCCGGCCGGGCCCGTGCTCGACCAGGTCGCCCAATCCTGGGAGAAGCTGCGCAAGCGGGCCCGGGTGCTGCTGGTGCTGGATACCTCCGGCTCGATGGGCGCGGCGGTCCCGAACGGCGGCGGTACCAAGCTCGACCTGGCCAAACAGGCGGCGATCCAGGCGACGTCGCAGCTGGCGCCGGACGACGAGCTGGGGCTGTGGACGTTCTCCACCCCGGACGCGGGGCAGACCCTGCCGTACCGGGAGCTGGTGCCGACCGGGAGCGTGAAGTCCGTGCTGCCGACGTACCGGCAGAAGGTGGACGCGCTGGTCGCGGACGGTGGGACCGCGCTCTACACGACCACCCGGGACGCGGTCGCGCAGGTGCAGCGGTCCTTCGACCCGACCCGGATCAACGCGGTCGTGCTGCTCACCGACGGCAAGAACGAGTACCCGCCGGACAACAACCTCGCCAAGCTGCTCACCGACGTCGGTGGCGAGGACACCGACACCTCGGTCCGGGTGTTCCCGATCGCGTACGGGACGGCGGCCGATCTCGGCATCCTCAAGCAGATCGCGGCGTCCTCGCGGGCGGCCGCGTACGACGCGAGCGACCCGTCGAGCATCACGAACGTGCTCACCGCCGTGCTCTCGAACTTCTGAGCGGGCAAGATTCCGGGTATGGCCAGTCGGTTGCGGCAGGAGCTGCTCGACCCGTGGGGCGGCGTGATCGCCGGCGTCGCGGGCGGGCTGGCCTGGGCGGTGGCGCCGCTCGGGGCGGTGGCGCTGCCGGTCGGCGTCGGCGTCGCCGCGGTCGTCTACGGCGTGAAGGTCGGCGCCGGCCTGCTCGCCCGCGGCAAGGACTCGCCGCCGGCGGCGGATCCCGAGTCCGAGCTGCGGCCACCCCGGCGCGGGTCGATCGCCGAGCAGTGGCTGACCCGGGCCCAGCAGGCCGATCGGTCGCTGGCCGAGCTGGCCCGCTCGCCCGGCTCGCCGCACGCGAAGCAGCAGCTCGTCCCGGTCCGGGAGGGCGCGGCCGAGGCGCTGACCACGATGCGGCGGCTGGCCGGCCAGGTCACCGCGGTCGAGGACGCGTCCGACCGGGTCCAGCCGGGCCGGCTGCAGGCCGAGCGGGACCGGCTGGCGGCGGCGGTCGCGGCCGCCCCGTCGGACCGGATGCGGTCGGAACGGCAGCGGTCGCTGGACAGCGTCACCGAGCAACTGCAGGTGGCGGGCCGGCTGGCCGGCGCCCGGGACGAGCTGCTGGCCCGGATGCAGTCGACCGCGCTGACCCTGGAGGGCCTGGTCGCGCGGACGGCCGAACTGCTGGCGATGTCGGTGTCCGGCGGGGTCGACACGTCCGAGGACCGGCTCGCCGACCTCGCGTCCGACCTCGACGGGCTGCGGTCGGGGCTGGCCGAGGCGGACGCTGTCTCCCGGCGGGTGCTCGACGGCTGAGTGGACCTGACACGATGGACGCAATCACCGCGTACCGTAGGGGTGCGCGCAGGACGGAGGAACCCGGACCATGGCCAACCCGTTCGTGAAGGCCTACAAGTACTTCATGTCCTGGTTCGGTGCGCAGGTGGACGAGCGGGCCGACCCGAAGATCCAGATCCAGCAGGCGATCGAAGAGGCGCAGCGCCAGCACGAGGGGCTGTCCCGGCAGGCCGCCGCGGTCATCGGCAACCAGCGCCAGCTGGAGATGAAGCTGTCCCGGCAGATGTCGGACGTGGAGCGCCTGCAGGCCTCCGCCCGGCAGGCGCTGACGCTCGCCGACCAGACCCGGGCCAAGGGCGACGAGGCGAAGGCGCAGGAGTACGAGCAGACCGCCACCGTCTTCGCCACCCAGCTGGTCTCGGCCGAGAACTCGATGGAGGACCTGAAGGGGCTGCACGACCAGGCCCTGCAGGCCGCCGAGCAGGCCAAGAAGGCCGTCGAGCAGAACGCGATGCTGCTGCAGCAGAAGCTGGCCGAGCGCACCCAGCTGCTCTCCCAGCTGGAGCAGGCCAAGATGCAGGAGACCGTGTCGGCCTCGCTGCGGCAGATGTCGGAGCTCTCCGTGCCGGGCAGCACGCCGTCGCTGGGCGAGGTCCGGGAGAAGATCGAGCGGCGGTACGCGAACGCGCTCGGCCAGGCCGAGCTCGCGCAGAACTCGGTCGAGGGCCGGATGCTCGAGGTCCAGAAGTCGACCCTGGACATGGCTGGCAACGCCCGGCTGGAGCAGATCCGCGCCAGCATGAACGGCGGCCAGCTCGCGTCCGCGCCGCCGACCCCGGCGGTCGAGGCCGGCCAGCCGGCCGAGCCCGTCGCCGACCCGGCCGCGCAGGCCCGGCTCGACCAGCTGCGCGCCGACCAGGGCTGATCCGGACGGGGATGCGCCGATGACCGCCGACCGAGCCCGACGCCGGGCGACGTGGGCGGCCGCGGTCGCATCCCCGCCGGAATCCTCCCCACCCACCCACCCGATGTCGGCCCCGGCCACCCATCCGATGTCGGCCGGTCCCGCACCGGTCTCGGCCCCGGCTGGTCCTGGACCGATCTCGGCCCCGGCTGGTCCTGGACCGGTCTCGGCCCCGGCCGAGACCGGTGCCGGCTCGGGAGCGGGCGCGCCGCGGGGCGCGTCCCGGTACGGGCCGTTGCGCGCGGGTGGCGCCCAGTTGGGGCTGACCGGCCCTCCGCGGACCGGGTTGGGGGAGGTCGCTCGGCGGGAGCTGGGGGAGCTGGTCGTCGCCGGGCGCGAGGTCGTGGCCGAGAAGCTGGCCGAGCTGACCCAGGGCGACCCGGCCCGCAAGCACGCCAGGCGGATCCGCCGCGCCCGCCGCCGGGTCCGGACCGAGGCCGGCGTCGCCACCGGCTTCGCGGCGCTGACCGGGGTCGCGGTCACCGCGCCCGGTCCGGAGATCATCGAGTACGGCCTGGGCGGCGTGGCCGCCCTCGTCGGCCTGCAGGCGGTCCGCGCGCATCGCCGGTTGCGGGAGCTGCGTCGCGAGCCGGCGCCGCCGCCGCGCCCGGCCCGGGCGCCGAAGGGCTCGGTCGCCCGCGGGCCGCTGGACCGGCTCGCCTCCCAGGAGCAGGCGCTGCACGGCCTGCTCGCCCACCTCGGCGAGGCCGCCGACGAACCCCGCCGGGTCGCCGCCCAGGCCGCCCGCGGCCTGCGGGAGCTCGGCGCCCGGCTCGCCGCGGTCGAGCGCGCGCACCGGCTGTCCGGCGGGCTGCACGAGGCCGTCGCCGCCCTGGCCGGACAGCTGCACGCGGGCCTGGCCTCGTACGACGCGCTCGTGGTCGCCGCGGCCGACGCGGTCGCCGCGGACGCCGGGCTGCGTACGCCGGCGCCGCTGCAGGACGCCACCGACGCGCTGGCCGGCCTCGCCGCGGGCCTGCGCGCCCTCGCCTGAGCGCGTCCCCATGGCGCCACGCCGCCAGCCCGCCCGGGTGCGCGGCCTGCTGCTCGGCCGGGTGCGCGGGCAGGCGCGTCGCCGGGGGTGCGGGCGGGTGGGGTCAGCCGAGTTGGCGGCGGAGTCGTTCCTGGTCGGACCTCGTCATGCCGGCGACGGTCTGGTCCCAGGCGTGTCGGATCAGCTCGTCGACCTCGTCGGCCGGCACCGTGCCGTCGAGGACCACGGTGTTCCAGAGCCGCTTGTTGGTGTGGTAGCCCGGCGTCACGGCCTCGTACTGCGCGCGCAGCTCCAGCGCGAGGTCCGGGTCGCACTTGAGCGTGACCCGGCCCGGCGACCCGCTCGGGTCGTAGATCGCGAACACCTTGCCGGCGACCTTGAACACCGGCACGCCCTCCCGGAACGGCTGCTCCTCGGTGACCTCGGGCAGTTCGTGGGCGGCCTTCTTGACCCGGTCCATGCGCACCTCCTGCCCGGTTCCGGCGCATTCCTACCCGACGTCAACCCTGCCGCACCACCCGGGAGTCGTACGGGCGGAGGTGCGCGGTGACCAGTTGGAGCGACCCGGATTTCGACGCATTCGTCGGCGCCCGGATGGGCGCCCTGGTGCGGTTCGCGTACGCGCTGACCGGCGATCTCGGGCACGCCGAGGACCTGGTGCAGACCGCGTTGCTGCGGGTCTACCGGCACAGCCGGCGCACCGCCCCGGACAACCCGGAGGGGTACGTACGCAAGGCGATCGTCAACGCGAACCTGTCCCGGTTCCGCCGGCACCGGGTGCCGGAGTCGCTGGTCGGCCGGCCGCCGGACCAGACCGGCACCGTCGACGCGGACTCGCCCGGCGAGCAGGCCCGCGCGCTGCTGCGGCTGCTGGAGGGGCTCAGCCCGCGGCAGCGCACCGTGCTGGCGCTGCGGTACGGCGCCGACCTGTCCGAGGCCGAGACGGCCGAGCTGCTCGGCGTCACCATCGGCACCGTGAAGTCGCTGGCGTCACGAGGACTCGCACGACTACGCGCCGACCTGGATCCGACGAAGCTCGAGGGGAGCAGGCGATGAACGACGACGAGATCGGCCAGGCCCTCGGCACCGCGCTCGTCCCGCCCCCGGTGCAGGCCGTCGCGGACGCCGGCGCCCGGCTGCGGGCCCGGGCCGCGCACCAGCGCCGGGAGCGGGCCCTGGTCGGCGGGTCGGTGTTCGCAGTGCTCGGCGTGCTGCTCGCGATCGGCGTCGTGCGGGTCGGTGGGAGCGCGCCCGCGCCGCCGGCCGCGTCCCCGGCGGCAGCCGGGTACAGCCTGCTGAAGACGCCGATCGAGATCACCCGGCTCGGCGCGGTCCCGGCGTCGCCGGGACCGTGCCCCCCCGGCACGGGACCGACGTGCGGGCCGGCCGCGCTGACCGTCGACGAGGTCGCCGGAGTCGGCACGGTCACGCCTGCGAACGGAGGCATCGCGGTCGAGATCGCGCTCGTCCCCCGGGACGCCGAGGTCCTGAGGGCCGTCGGCGACCCGTATTTCGGCGCGGGCGTCGACCAGGCCGACGGGACCTTCGCCGGATACACGGGGTCGCTCTCCGGCGACCGGCTGCTGCTCTGGATGCCGACCCGCACCGACGCCCAGGACCTCGTCGCCACGCTGGGACCGGTCCCGGTGCGGGCGCCCCGGACCGGCCCCGGCCGGTTGGACGTGCCGCTTCAGTTGTGGGCGGTGGCGTCCTCGACGTCCTGGCCCTGCTCCGTCGAGCGGACCGCCGTGGACGAGCTGTTCATCGCCCGCAGCGGCGAGTGCCTGAGGCTGCGTGGACCGGTGGTGTCGATCGGCACCGCGGACCTCAGCATTCGCCAGGACTCGGGGCAGTGGTCCGTCGCCGTGGGCGTGTCCGGACCGGAGTCGGCGGCGCTGCTGGCGTACACGAGCAACCACGTGCACGAGCAGATCGCGTTCCTGATCGGCGGGCGGGCGGTGAGCCTGGCGCCGACGCTCGAGGGCCCGATCTCCGCCGGGATCGAGATGTCGGCGCCGGACCGGAACGGGGCCAACGCCCTGGTCGACCGACTCCGCCCCTGAGCGGCGCCCGCTCCTGGGCGGGGCCCGTTGCTAAGCGGGGCCCGTTGCTAAGCGGCGCCCGCGGCTCAGCGGGGGAGTTCGGCCAGGCGGCGGCGGAGCAGGTCGCGGTCGGCGGCGTTGCCGGCCCGCGCGATCGCGAGCTCGTACGCGGCGGCCGCCTCGGCGCTGCGACCGAGCCGGCGCAGCAGGTCGGCCCGGGTGGCCGGCAGCAGGTGGAAGCCGGACAGCAGCCCGTCCAGCCCGTCCAGCAGCGCCAGCCCGGCGGCCGGCCCGTCGACCTCGGCGACCGCGACCGCCCGGTTGAGCCGGACGACGGGGGAGCCGGTGATCTCCTCCAGCGCGGCGTACAGGGTGGCGATCCGGCCCCAGGCGGTCTCGGCCGCGGTCCGGGCCCGGGCGTGCTCGGCCGCGATCGCCGCCTGCAGCAGGTACGGCCCGGCCGGCCCGCGGCGGGCGGCCGCGTGCAGCAGCGCCCGTCCCTCCGCGATCTGGGCCGCGTCCCAGCGGGAGCGGTCCTGGTCCGGCAGCAGCACGAGCCGGCCGGCCGGATCGGTGCGGGCATCCCGGCGGGCGTGCTGGAGCAGCAGCAGCGCCAGCAGCCCGGCCGCCTCCGGCTCGTCCGGCATCAGCGCCACCACCACCCGGGCCAGCCGGATCGCCTCGTCGCAGAGCTCGCGGCGGACCGGCTCGTCGCCGGAGGTGGCCGAGTGGCCCTCGGTGAAGACCAGATAGAGCACCGCCAGCACGCCGGCCAGCCGCTCCGGCAGCTCCGCGTCGCGCGGCACCCGGTACGGGATGCCGGCGGCCGCGATCTTCTTCTTGGCCCGGGTGATCCGGGCCGCCATCGTCGGCTCCGGCACCAGGTAGGCCCGCGCGATCTCGGCCGTGGTCAGCCCGCCGAGCAGCCGCAACGTGAGCGCGACCCGGGCGTCGCTGGGCAGCGCCGGGTGGCAGCAGGTGAACAGCAGCCGCAGCCGCTCGTCCGGGATGGCCGACATGTCGGCGACCACCTCCGGTTCCTCGCCGATCAGCAGCGGCAGCTTGCGCGCGAGCGTGGCCTCCCGGCGGAACCGGTCCAGCGCCCGGCGGCGGGCCGCGGTGAGCAGCCAGGCGTCCGGCTTGGCCGGCACCCCGTCCCGGGCCCAGGCCGTCAGCGCGATCTCGTACGCGTCCTGCAGCGACTCCTCGGCCGCGTCCAGGTTGCCGAGCAGCCGGGCCAGCAGGGCGAGCAGGCGCCCCCAGTCGTCGCGGAGCGCCTGCTCGACCGCGCGTGCTACTTCCCCTTGCGGACCTCGAGCTTGTCGCCCGGCAGCAGCGGGATCTTCCGCCCCCACTCCACCGCCTCGTCCAGCGTCGGTACGTCGATCAGGTAGAACCCGCCGACCTGCTCCTTGGCCTCGGCGAACGGCCCGTCGGTCACCGTACCGTCGCTGTGCAGGGTACGGGCGCCGGCCGGGGGCTCCAGCTCCATGCTGGAGACGATCTTGACGCCGGCCTTGGTGAGGCCGTCGATGAACGCGTAGTGCCCCGCGTACATCGCCTTGCCCTCCTCCTCCGACAGCGCCGCGTACGCGTCGTCGTCGCCGACGATGAGCAGCAGGTACTCCGCCATGCCTCAGACCTCCGTCACTTCGTGGATCTCGACGCTCAGGCCGGGGCTGACCGGCATCCGGCGGGCCAGCGCGAGCGCCGCGTCGGCGTCCGCGCAGTCGACCAGGTAGACGCTGCCGAGCTGCTCCTTGGTCTCCGCGTACGGCCCGTCGGTGACGGTCCCGTCCGGGCGCAGCACCCGCACGGCGCCGCCGAGCGCCTCGGCCGCCCGCAGCTGTCCGGACAGCTCCCGGCCCAGCGCGAGATGACCCTCGACGACCGCCCGGCGCTCGTCCGGCGACAACGCCGCCTCGCCGGCGGGGTCGCCGTACAGAAGGAACAGATACCGCACGTCAGCTCCCGTCCCCGGCGGCCCGGGCGGGCCGCCGTCACCGTAGTGACGGACGACCGGGCCCGGAATCGACAGACCTAGTCGACGATCCTCACCCGGACCCGGCGGTTCTGCCGGCCCTTGTTCTCGACCTTGGTCACCTGGATCCGGCCGATCTGCTTGGTCGACGCCACGTGGGTGCCGCCGTCGGCCTGCACGTCCAGGCCGGTGATGTCGACGATGCGGACCTCCGTCTCCTCCGGCGGGACCAGGTTCGTCTGCGTCCGGATGATGTCCGGGATCGCCAGCGCCTCGGCCCGGGGCAGCACCCGCACTTCGACCGCGCGGTCCTGGGCGACCTCGGCGTTCACCCGCTCCTCGATCGTGGCCTTGAAGCCCTCCGGCACCTCGGGCAGGTTGAAGTCCATCCGGGCCTCGCCCGGCTCCATGTTGCCGCCGGTCACCAGCGCACCGAAGTCGCGGAACACGACGCCGCAGAGCACGTGCAGCCCGGAGTGGGTGCGCATGAGCAGGCTGCGCCGGGCGTCCTCGATCGCGCCGGTGACCGCGGTGCCGGCGGCCGGGACCGGGTCGCCCTGGACCGGGACCAGGTAGAGGTCGTCACCCTTGACCGTGCCGGCGATCCGGGTCTGCACGCCCTCCCAGAGCAGCACGCCGTGGTCCCGCGGCTGCCCGCCGCCGCCCGGGTAGAAGGCCGAGCGGTCCAGCACGATGCCGCGGTCGGGATCGACGCCGACGACCGTGGCCGGCCACTCCCGCAGCGTCGGGTCGGCCAGGTCCAGGCGCTCGGTGTGCCCGTGGTGCGTGATCCCCATGGGGTCACACCCTAGGTTGGCAGCGCGGGCACCAGTAGGTGAGCCGGCCCTGCTCGGGGTGGTCGGCCGGGCGCAGCTCGGCGATCTCGATCGGGGTGCCGCAGCGCAGGCAGGGCCGGCGGGCCCGGCCGAAGACCCAGTGCTGCTCGCCCCGGCGCATGCTGCCGGTGGTCGTCTGCTCGGGGTGGTCCCGGTTCGCCCGCATCAGCCGGTACGCCGTGGCGACCAGCTTCGCCGGGTCGGTCTTCCCGGACGGGGTCCACGGGTGCGTGCCGGTGAGGAACAGAGTCTCGGCCTTGTAGAGGTTGCCGACGCCGGCCAGCACCCGCTGGTCCATGATCACCTCGCCGATCGGGCGGTCCGGGTTCGCGGCGATCCGGCGGGCGGCCTCGGCCGGGTCCCAGTCCGGGCCGAGCACGTCCGGCCCCAGGTGCCCGACGAGCTGGTCCTCCTCGTCGGTCCGCACCAGCGCGATGTCGTGCAATCGATAGCCGACGGCCTCCCAGTCCGCGTTCGCCAGCACCAGCCGGACCTGGTACGCCGGGCCGCCGTGCCAGCGCGCGCCCGGCCGGACCAGGTGCCAGGTGCCGTCCATCAGGAAGTGCGTGTGCAGGGTCAGGCCGTCGTCCAGCCGGGTCAGCATGTGCTTGCCGCGGGCCAGGACCTCGGTGACCGTGCGGCCGGTGATGTCCGCGGTCGCGAGCTTGGGGACGCGGAAGTCGGAGCGCAGCAGCGGCCGGCCGGCGAGCGCGTCGTGCATGCGCTTCGCGGCCAGCCAGACGGTGTCTCCCTCAGGCACCGCCCCATCATTCACTCCCGCCGCCGGCCGGGCCGTTCGGCCGCCCGGTCGCCCGCCTGGTCCGCCCGCCCCCGGTCGGGCCGGCCCGCCCGGTCCGCCCGCCCGGTTCGCCCGGTTCCCCGGTCGGTCCGGTCGGTCCGGGGTCGGCCGGAGCCGGGTCAGTCTTCGCCGTGGTCGGCGAGGAGGGCCCAGGCGACGCCGGCCTGCAGGGCCGCGCAGCCGCGGACGACGAACGGGAAGGTGAGCGCGAACAGGACGCCGAGGCCGGTCATCAGCAGGGTGTCGGCGGCGCGGCCGTCGCCGAGCCCGAGGAAGTACGCCAGGCTGTGGTTGTCATCGCCGCGCGGGATGCTCCACTCCCAGAACACGGCGCCGATACCGCTGACCGCCGCCGCGAACCAGGCCACCACGACCACGAACGTGGCCACCGCGATCGGGAACGCGATGATCCCGTGCAGCAGGTCGAGCCAGCGGCGCGGGTCGGCGCCGGCGGACAGCGCCCGGCCCAGCCGGCCACCCTGCGGCTCGCGGTAGTGCGGGCGTGGCGTACGGCTGTGGAACAGCGCGTCCATCCGGGCCCGCTCGATCCGGGCGAAGAGCCGGGCGATGCCGAGGGTCACGGCGAGCACGCCGAAGCCGATCGTGATGACCAGCGTGCCCAGGCTGACCGAGACGCCGACGATCATGAGGACGAACGCGGCGACGGCGAGCGGGAAGCCGGTCAGCACGTACCCGGCGGACTCGGCGACCCGCAGCCGCCGGGGGACCGCGGGGGCGGGGAGAGTCTGCGTGGTCATGCCGAGAACACTATTTTCGGCGGCCGCCGCGGGCCACCGGGCTGCCCGGCCGATTCGGGGTGGGGTTGCCCCTACCGCTCGTCCAGCGCCTTGGTGAAGTGGTGCGAGGAGATGTGCATGCGCTCGCGCAGGTAGAAGCGGTGCGCGTCGTGTCGCTGCACGCCGGAGTCGAGGTCGATCACCGTGCAGCCGGCCGCGCGGGCTCTCGTCTCCAGCTCGGCCAGCAGCGCGTGCCCGACCCCCTGAGACCGGCCGTCCGAGGTCGTGACCAGGTCGTCGACGTACAGCTTGCGCGTCGCGAACGTCAGCGCGAGCACCCGCCAGCCGGCCACGCCGACGCAGCGGTCCCCGTCGTACGCGACGAGGTAGCGCAGGCCCTGCGGGTGCCCCTCCGCGTACACCGCGGTGAAGCTCGCCGCGGTCAGCTGCGGCCGCAGCTCGACCAGCACCGGCAGCATGTCGTCGACCAGCCGCGCGTCCCCCGGCTCCAGATCCACCAGCTCGTATCCCACCGCCCCATCCTGCCGGACGGCCTCAGACCACTTCGACGTCCTCCGCGGCGACCCACTTCTCGATGTACTCGACCACCCGCCCCGCCCCGTCCTCGATCGGTACCTCGACCATGACCCGGTCGCCGCGGGTGTTGGTCCTGACGTACCGGAGAACCTCGTGGCCGAAGATGTACGGGACCCGGACGTACTCGCCGTATCGCCTCGTTGCGGTCACGTCGACTCCTCGAAGGGCACGGTCACGGACAGGCGGGTGCGCAGATCGGATGCGACAGCCTTGTTCAGGATAGTCACCAGTTGATCCAGATCTCGCCTCCATTCGTCGACGGTGGCCGGCGTCAGACGAGCGCCGCCGGGGCCGAGCTCCGCCACCGTCGCGGTCGCGTGGGCGAGCTTGTTGCGGGTCCGGATCACCTCGTCGAGCCGGCGTAGTCGCCGCCGGTCGGCGCTGGAGAGTCTTTCCCGCAGCTGGAAGTCGAATCGGACCAGATCGCGCTGCAGAGTGGTCGTGTCGGGATTGCGGAAGTTGATCAGGTGACCGTCCTCGATCGCGTTCTGCAACACCTTGCGGAGCGGCGGCAGCACGTCGTCGGGCAACGCGGAGACCAGGGTCTTTGCGACATCGGAGAGGAGGTCGGTGAAGAACGCCTGGAACTCACCGGCGAGTACGAGGACGTACGCGCGGGTGAGCAGGTCCACCTCGGCCTGGCTGGTCGCCTGCCCGGCGAGCTCGCTCATGATGGCCAGCTCGGGCTGCCGGTCGCGTCTCCAGACCTCGAGTGCGCTCCGATCCCGGGTCGGGGCGATCGTCGTCGGCGGCTCCATGGGCGACGAGCGTAGGGACCTTGCGACAGGGGGTGCCGCGGTTGTCCACAGGGTCAGGCGCGGAGGCGGAGGCCTCGGGGGGTGGGGCGGAAGCCGGCGGCTTCGAGGGCGTCGGAGAGGGCGGAGGCGGCGTGCACGCTCTCGCCGTCGGCGCGTTCGACCGCGAGCCGGCCGAGGCCGCCCTCGCGGACGGCCAGCGCCAGCGCGTCGGCGGCGGCCTGCAGGGCCGGCCCGTACTCGGTCCAGGACAGCAGGGTCTTGCCGCCGCGCTCGACGTAGAGGGTGAGCGCGCCGTCGACCAGCACGACCAGCGCGCCCGCCTTCCGGCCCGGCCGATGCCCGCGGCCCTCGCCGGTCGCCCGCTCCGGCCAGGGCAGGGCCGCCCCGTACGGCTGGGCCGGATCCGCCGCTGCCAGCACGATCGCCCCGGCCCCCTCGTCCCGTCGCTGCCCACGTCGGCCGGACCCACCGGGGCCGCCGGCCGCGCGGAAGTCCCCGGCGCCGAACCCGCTGGGGCCGTCGCCGGTCCCGAAACTGCCGCTCCCGCCGCCCGGGCCGAAGCTGTCAGCCCCGCCCGGCCCGAAGCCGGCCCCGCCCGGCCCGAAGCCGGCCCCGCCCGGGCCGAAGCCGGCCCCGCCCGGGCCGGATGGGCCGGTGCCGCCGGACCCGGTCGCGGCCGGGTCGGCGGCGGGGAGGCGGTCGGTGGTGTAGGTACGAAGGCGGTCGACGGCACCGGGGGAGGCGAACTGGGCCGCCCCCAGGGACTCGACGAAGTACCCGCGCCTGGTACGGCCGGACTCCTCCGCCGCCCGCAGCACCGGGTAGACCGCGGCGAACCCGCCCGGCACCCGCTCCGCCATCACCGCGCCCCGGGTCAGTACGCCGTGCCGATCCAGCAGCACCTCGGTCTGCGCGTGCGAGCGGCGGGTCGCGTCCTGTTCGCGCGGCGGCACCCGCGACCACCGGCCGGCCGCGGTCGGCGGGCCGGTCCGGGACGGCATCGCCGGCCGCCCGGGTCGCCCGTACCGGGAGCGGGGGGCGGCCCGGCGCCGGGTCGGGCCCGGTCGCCCCGTGGTGCCGAGCACCGCCCGCAGCGGCGCCAGCGTGTCGTTGGTCAGGTATCCGGCCCAGACCAGCTCCCAGAGCGCCGCGACCAGCGCCGGGTCGTCGGTCGACCCGGCCCGGTCGGACAGCGTCCGGAAGAACAGCGCCTGGTCCCCGTCCAGCGCGTCCAGCACGCCGGTGTGCAGGTCGGTCAGCTCCAGCGGGGCGAGCGGGGGCAGCAGCAGGTCGGCCACGTCGGCCGGCGCCAGCGCGAGCCAGCCGTCGCCGCCGGGCAGCGCGCCGGCCCCGGCCCAGGTGACCTCGCCGGCCGCGGTCAGCTCGTCCAGCAGCGCGGGGGAGTAGTCGGCCAGCCGGGACGGCAGGACCGTCGTCTCCAGCGCCGAGGCCGGCACCGCGGCCCCGGCCAGCTGCTCGACCACCCGCAGCAGCCCGTCGGCGCCGCGGGCCCGCGAGCCGACGCCCTGCCAGGCCGGCAGGAACCGGGCCAGCGCCGCGGTCGGCACCGGCTCGACCTCCTTGCGCAGCTTGGCCAGCGACCGCCGGCGCAGGGTCCGCAGCACCTCGGCGTCGCACCACTCCGAGCCGGACCCACCGGGCCGGAACTCCCCGGACACCGCCCGCCCGGCCGCGGCCAGCCGCTCCAGCGTCACGCCGACGACCGCGACCCCGAGACCCAGCCGCTGCGCGCAGTCGAGCGCGTGGAACGGCCCGTGGGTCCGGGCGTAGCGCGCGACGAGGTCGCCGAGCGGATCCCGGACCGGCTCGGTGAACGTCTCGGGCACTCCGGTCGGCAACGGCGCGCCGAGCGCGTCCCGGACCCGGCCGGCGTCCTCGATCGCGATCCAGCGCTCCTGGCCGGCGATCCGGATCCGGATCGCGCGCCGGGCCGCCTCCAGCTCGGCCAGCCAGGCCGGGGTCGCCCCGCGCTCCAGCGCCTCGGCCGTGGTCAGGTCGCCGAGCAGCCGCAGCAGGTCCGCGGCCGAGTCCAGTGAGTACGCGCGCCGATCCTCGGACAGCCGCTGCAACTGCAGCTCGACCTCGGCCACCGCGTCGGCGTCGAGCAGCTCCCGCAGCTCGGCCTGGCCCAGCAGCTCGGCCAGCAGCGCGGTGTCCAGCGACAGCGCCTGTGCCCGCCGCTCGGCCAGCGGCGCGTCGCCCTCGTAGATGAACATGCCGACGTAGCCGAACAGCAGCGACCGCGCGAACGGCGACGGCTGCGGCGTCTCCACCTCGACCAGCCGGACCGTACGGGAGCGCAGGTCGGTCATGATCCCGATCAGCCCGGGCACGTCGAAGACGTCCTGCAGGCACTCCCGCATGGTCTCCAGCACGATCGGGAACGAGCCGTATCCGCTGGCGACCTGGAGCAGGCGGGCGGCCCGCTGCCGCTGCTGCCAGAGCGGGGCCCGCCGGCGGGGATCGCGCTTGGGCAGCAGCAGCGCCCGGCCCGCGCACTCCCGGAACCGGGCCGCGAACAGCGCCGACCCGCCGACCTCGGCGGTGACCAGCGGCTCGATCTCGTCCGGCTCGAACAGCGCGATCTCGGCCGAGGGCGGCTCGCCGTCGGTCTCCGGCAGCCGGATGACGATGCCGTCGTCGGAGTGCATCGACTGGACGTCCACGCCGTAGCGCTCGCGCAGGCGGGCGGTGATCGCCAGCGCCCAGGGCGCGTTCACCGGGGCCCCGAACGGCGAGTGCACGACCAGCCGCCAGTCGCCGAGCTCGTCCCGGAACCGCTCCACCAGCAGGGTCTTGTCGTCCGGCACGTGCCGGGTGGCCGCCTTCTGGTCGGCCAGGTAGGCCAGCAGGTTGGCCGTGCCCCACTCGTCCAGTCCGGCCGCCCGGGCCCGCTCGGTCGCCTTCTCGGGCGTGGCGGCGGACACCTCGCGCAGGAACGCGCCCAGCGCCCGGCCCAGCTCGACCGGCCGGCCCGGCGCGTCGCCCTTCCAGAACGGCATCTTGCCCGGCTGCCCCGGCGCCGGGGTGACCAGCACCCGGTCGTGGGTGATGTCCTCGACCCGCCAGGACGTCGAGCCGAGCAGGAAGACGTCGCCGACGCGCGACTCGTAGACCATCTCCTCGTCCAGCTCGCCGACCCGGCGGCCGGGCTAACCGGCGCCGGCGACGAGGAAGACGCCGAACAGGCCGCGGTCGGGGATCGTGCCGCCGCTCGTCACCGCGAGCCGTTGCGCACCCGGCCGCCCGGTCAGCGTGCCGGTCACCCGGTCCCAGACCAGCCGCGGCCGCAGCTCGGCGAACTCGTCGGACGGGTAGCGCCCGGACAGCATGTCCAGCACCGACTCCAGTGCCGAGGCCGGCAGCGTGGCGAACGACGCCGTCCGGCGGACCAGCACGGCCAGGTCGTCCACGGTCCAGGCGTCCAGCGCGACCATCGCCACGATCTGCTGGGCCAGCACGTCCAGCGGGTTGCGCGGGTAGCGCATCGACTCGATCAGCCCGGCCTGCATCCGCTCCGCCACGACGGTCGTCTCGACCAGGTCGCCGCGGTACTTGGGGAACAGCACCCCTCGGCTGACCGCGCCGACCTGGTGGCCGGCCCGGCCGACCCGCTGCAGCCCGGCCGCCACCGACGGCGGCGCCTCGACCTGCACGACCAGGTCGACCGCGCCCATGTCGATGCCCAGCTCCAACGAGGACGTCGCGACCACGGCGGGCAGCCGGCCGGACTTCAGCTCCTCCTCGACGATCGCCCGCTGCTCCCGGGAGACCGAGCCGTGGTGGGCCCGGGCGACCACGACCGGGGCGCCGTCGCCGGTGCCGGCCTGGGCCGAGACCGCGGCCGGCATCCCGCCGGGCGGCCGCGGCCCGCCGGCCGCGTCGGTGTCCCGCCAGTGCACCCGGCCGGCGCCGGGGGCGTCGCCGACCTCGGTCGACCCGAGCGCGTCGTACGCGGAGAGGTCCTGCGCGGTCTCGCCGTATCTCCGCTCGTACGCGAGCTCGTTGAGCCGGGCGGTCAGCCGCTCGGCCAGCCGGCGGGAGTTGGCGAACACGATCGTGGACCGGTGCTGCTCGACCAGGTCGAGCACCCGCTCCTCGACCGCGGGCCAGATCGAGAGCCGCTTCTCCGCCCCGGCCGCCGAGCCCCGGACCTCGCCGGTCGGCTCGCCGAGCTGTGACATGTCCTCGACCGGGACCACGACCTGCAGCTCGACCGACTTCTGGGCCGGCGGCTGGACCACGGTCACGTCCCGGCCACCGGCCAGGAAGCGGGCCACCTCCTCGACCGGGCGGACGGTCGCGGACAGGCCGACCCGCTGGGCGGGCTTGTCCAGCAGGTGGTCCAGCCGCTCCAGGGTCAGCGCGAGGTGGGCGCCACGCTTGGTCGCGCAGACCGCGTGCACCTCGTCGAGGATCACCGTCCGGACGCCCTGCAGCGACTCGCGGGCGGCGCTGGTGAGCATGAGGAACAGGGACTCGGGCGTGGTGATGAGGATGTCCGGCGGGCGCCGGGCCAGCAGCCGGCGTTCCTCCGGGGACGTGTCGCCGGAACGCAGCCCGACCTGCACGTCCGGCTGGGGCAGCCCGAGCCGGGTCGCGGCCTGCCGGATGCCGGCCAGCGGGGCGCGCAGGTTGCGCTCGACGTCCACGGCCAGCGCCTTGAGCGGGCTGACGTAGAGCACCCGGCAGCGGGCCTTGGGGTCCTCCGGCGGCGGCTCGCCGGCCAGCCGGTCCAGCGACCAGAGGAACGCGGCCAGCGTCTTGCCGGACCCGGTCGGCGCGACGACCAGCGTGTTGTCGCCGTTGCCGATCGCCTCCCAGGCGCCGACCTGCGCCGGGGTCGCCGCCGCGAACGCACCCTCGAACCAGGAGCGGGTCGCGGGCGAGAAACGGTCGGCGTCGGTCACGCGTCCATACTGCGCCCGGGGTACGACAGTTCCGTTCCTCAGGTTCCGTAGCGGGTGGTGACGGCGGCCGGCCGCTCGACCGGGCGGCCCGCGTCGACCGACACGGCCAGCCGGACGTACTGCGCCTCGGCCCAGAGCAGCGGCGCCGCCGACCCGGTCGTCTCGCCGAAGGTGAACCCGAACTGGGCGGGACGGTCCCAGACCTGCTCCGGGACGAAGAACCCGTCGTCGCCCGCGTTCGCCATCGTCTGCAGGTAGCTCGCCGCCGGCCGGCCGGCGGCCAGCTCGTACTCGCCGCGCTCGCCGGACAGCAGCGGCCACAGCCGGCCGGTACGGCTGCCGTGGTTCGCCGCCCAGCCCGTCCCGTCCACCTGCGACTCCCCGTACGAGTCGTGGTTGTAGCGATGCCACATCGCCCCGTTCGGCGTCACCACCTCGTCGACCGCGTCCAGCTCGGGCAGCGACTCCGTCACCGGCCCGTACGCCGCGGGCCGGATGCCCAGCCGGACCAGGTCGAGCAAGCCGCCGTCGACGAGGTCCCGCTCCCACCAGGTCCCGTCCTCCAGCGTCCGCGCGACCGTGTCGTTCGGGTTGGTGTCGTGCTCGATCCGCTCGTAGTAGCGGTGGTCGCCGAACGACCCGGTGGTGGTGAACGTCCAGCCGTCCAGCTGCGCCCGCCACGAGTCCGCCGTGGACTCGTACGACAGCGCGCTGGTCGTGTCGCCGTTGCGGCGGGCGATGTCGGCCGCGCAGACCAGCCCGGCGATCTCGGCCGCGATCGTGGACGGCGACTTGCCGCCCTGCTCCTCCCAGCGCTCGCCCGGCGTGTCCGGTCCGAAGGCGACGATGTGGTCGGCGGTGAGCTTGACCTTGGCCCAGGTCGCGGCGTCGAGGAGGCCGAGCTGGTCGGCCAGCACGATCGGGAACGCGTCCTCGTCCAGCTGCTCGCAGCAGCCCAGCTGCTGCGGGGTCGAGCCGGCCACCCCGGCGACGGTCGAGTAGCGCGGGAACGAGCCCGGGCCGTAGAAGACGCCGTCGCCCTGGGTCCAGGCGGTGATCTGCTGGCGGTCCCAGAGCCAGCGGGTCATCCGGGTCGCCTGCGCGGTGTCGCCGGCCGCGATCAGCGCGGTCGCCTGCTGGTAGAGATCGCGGGCCCAGACCCGGTGGTAGCCGTCGGACAGGACGTCACCGCTGACGACGTCACCCCAGGGCGTCGCGAACCCGGCCACGCTGGCGCCCGGGAACGTCTTGTCCTCGGCCGCGTGCAGGCTCATCAGCCCGACCAGGTACGTCCGCCGCCGCAGCGCGTCCGCCGACACGCTGGCGGGAACCGTCCTACCGGTCAGGTAGGAGTTCCAGCCCGACCGGTACGCGGTCTCGGCCGCCGCGAAACCGCCGGTCAGCGCGGCCGCCGCGGTCGTCGCCGCGGCGGTCCGGTCGGCGCCGAAGCCGAGCGCGAGCGTGACCGTGGTGTCCGGGCCGACCGGCAGCTGGCCGACCTGGACCACGTTGCCGGCCGCGGTGGCCGTGTCGTACTGGTTGGTCAGCGTGCGGTGCGCGGTCAGGTCGGACAACCCGTCGCTGACGCTGCCGCTGTAGCCGGAGGAGTGCGCGACGAACGCCGGCGACGCCGCCAGCGCCGAGCCCACCCCGGTGTCGCTCGCGACGAGCGCGCCGCGGGTGGTGTCCCAGCCGGCCGTGTCGCCCGCGCCACCCCCGCCCAGCGACGGGTTGAGCAGCACGTAGAGCCGGTAGCTGCCGCCGTCGAGGGACTGGAACCGGGTCCGCAGCAGCAGGCCCGCCCGGGCCGGATCGGTCACGTACGTCGTGGTGATCCGGTAGCGGCCGCTGCGGGCGGTGTTGGTGATCGTGTACTCCAGCGACCGCTCGTCCGGCATCGCGACCGCATGCGTGGTCGCGTCCCGCTCCAGGTCGGTGAACGTCGCGCCGTCGGTCACCACGTACTGCAGGTCCTGCACCTGCGGGATGTCGATACGCGGATAGAACACCTCGGAGGTGATCCCGTTCGCGGCGGTGAACCAGACCGGCGAGGCGGTGGTGGTGGCGGTCCCGACCGCGACCTTGGCCCCGGTCGTCCAGGCCGCGCCGCCGCCGGGAGCGCCGGGGGCGTTGCCGGCCGCGTGGGCCGGCGTCGCGAGCAGCCCGGTGGCGAGCACCGCCGCGGCCAGCATGGTGATCGTCCGCCCGACTCGTCCCATGACGGCGCCTTCCTGCCCGGTACGATCCGTCTGACCGTACCGCATCGACGCCGGGCTCAGGGGGCCGTCCGGGACCGGCGGCGCAGCCCGGCGACCACGCCCGCGGAGTCGACCAGGTCGGGCTCGGCCCGGCGCAGGCTGTCCAGGTGCTGCGCGCTCCAGAGCAGCAGCAGCGCCTGCCGCCCGGCGGCCGCGTCGCCGGCCCCGACCCCGGTCCGCAGGTGCCCGATGATGTGGCCGGGCAGCTGCGAGTCCGGCGGGTCGGCGGACGGGACGGTCGAGCGGCGGCCGGCCAGCAGGTCGCCCAGCGTCCGGTACCAGAGGTCGACGCCGTCGACGACCGCCCGCAGCTCGGCCCCGGCCTCGGCCAGCTCGCCCGGCAGTGGCCCGCGCGAGTCCGATGCGCAGAGCTCGTCCAGCGAGTCGGCCACCAGCCGCAGCCGGGTCGCGGCGCCGGCCAGCGCGGCGACGTCCTCCATCGGCACCCGCTTGGCCCCGGGCTCGGCCAGGAACTGCCGGAACGCGTCGTCCAGCCGCTGCCGGGCGGCCAGCGCGCGGTTCTTCTCGTTCGGCGTCGGCCGGCCGGTCAGCGTGTGCACGATCGAGCGGACCCGGTCCGAGGCGGCCCCGTACGCGTCGTCCAGCGCCGACCCGAACGCGATCGCGGCCCCGCGCGGCCAGAACAGCGCCCCGACCACGACCGAGACACCGCAGCCGAGCGCGACGTCCTCGATCCGGATCAGCCCGAGCGCCTGACCCTTGGGCGCGATGATCGTGAACAGCACGACGACGACGACGGTGAACGCGGCCTGCCCGGCGGCGAACGAGATGGCGGTCGGCGCGATCCCGGCGACCAGGATCGTGATCGGCAGCAGGATCCAGAGCACCGTGTGGTTGGTGCCGACGCCGACCAGCACGGCGCCGCCGATCGCGACCCCGAACGCGGTCCCGAGCACGGCCCGTACGGCGGTGGCGCCGGTCCCCAGCGCGCTGGAGCGCAGCACCGACAGCGAGCCGAGCACGACCCAGAACGCATGCTGCACACCGAGCTCGGTCGCCAGCAGCACGGCCAGCGCCAGCCCGGCCGCACCCCGCACGGCCGCGCGCAGGATCGAGGACCGGCGGTCCAGCTGCTGCCGGGTCAGCTCGCCGGCGGCGCTGGTCCAGCGGCGCAGTGACGCGGTCCGCCAGCCCGCCCCGCGCACCTGCAGCACGTGCTCGGCCACGGTCTGCGCCGCGAACCCCAGCGCCCGGGCCGCGAAGGACGGGTCCCGCGCGCTGGTCACCGGGAACTCACCGTCGGCCGCGCCGATCCGGTCCAGCGTCGCGGTCGCGGCCCGGCTCCGGGCCGCCCGCAGCGCCCGCAGGCCGTTGCGGATCGGGTCGTCGGAGTCCGCGGTGAGCAGCCCGGTCGCGCACCGGTCCAGCAGCGCCCCGGCCACCCCGACCACGGTGTCGATCTCGCCCCGGCAGGGGTGCCCGTCCCGGTCGGAGGCGGCGACCTCGGCCGCGACGCCGGCCATCCAGTCCAGCTGGTCGACCAGCACGGCCAGCGCCCGGTCGGTGTCGCCCGCCCCGCCCGGCCGGTACGGGGTACCCGCGAACTCCCTGCGCAGCGCCGCGGCCGCCGCGGCCGCGGCCGCCGCCGGCTGCGCGACCGGGTCGGAGCCGGCCTCGGCCACCAGCAGCGCCCCGAGCGCCCGGCAGCTCGCCGCCGCCCCCGCCCGCAGCGGGGACGGCGCCGGGCGCGGCCGCAACAGCATCCCGGCCGGCACCGAGAACGCCGCCGCCACGCCCCAGCCGGCCAGCCGCCAGGGCAGCTCCGACCAGGTCACCGGGATCGACACCGGCAGCACGAAGGTCAGCAGCATCGCCGTCGTCGCCCCGGCCGCGTACGAGCCGAGCGAGGCGGCCATGAGCACCACGAACCCGACGACCGCCATCGCCGGCACGGCCGTCCAGACCGACATCGAGCAGGCCGTCGCGATCGAGATCGAGACCGTCCCGATCCCGGCCACCAGCCCGTACGTCAGCAGCCGGGCCCGGGCCGGACCGGGCGGGTCGAGGAACAGCAGCAGCGCGAACGAGCCGAACGCGGCGAACGTCGGCATCTGGGTGTTGTTCGTGAGCAGCTGGGCGACCGCGAACGCGATCGGGATGACGACCGCGGCCCGCAGCGCCCGGGCCAGCGCGGGACGCCCGGGGTGCCGTCCCCGGATCCAGCCGATCAGCCCGCGCACGGCGACACTCCACCCTCTCGACCCGGGCAGCACAAGCCCCGCAAGATGTCCGTATGCAGCGCACGCTCTTCGAGTCCGAGCACGACGCCTTCCGGGAGATGGTCCGCTCGTTCCTGGACCGCTCGGTGGCCGGCCGGCACGAGCAGTGGGAGAAGGCCGGCCTGGTCGACCGCGACGTCTGGGTCGAGGCCGGCAAGCAGGGCATGCTCGGCATGGACGTGCCCGAGGAGTACGGCGGGGGCGGCGTCCCCGACTTCCGCTACAACGCCGTGCTCGACGAGGAGATCATCCGGATCGGCGCGACCGGGCTCGGCTTCGGCCTGCACAACGACATCGTCGGGCCCTATCTCCTGTCCCTGACCACGCAGGAGCAGAAGCGGCGCTGGCTGCCCGGGTTCTGCGCCGGCGAGATCATCACCGCGATCGCGATGAGCGAGCCGGGCGCGGGCTCGGACCTGCAGCGGATCCGTACGCACGCCGGCAAGGACGGCGACGACTGGGTGCTGTCGGGGTCCAAGACGTTCATCACCAACGGGATCAACGCCGACCTCGTGCTGGTGGTGGCCCGGACCGACCCGGACGCGGAGGGCGCCCGCGGCATCAGCCTGCTCGCCGTCGAGCGCGGCATGCCCGGCTTCGAGCGCGGCCGGAACCTGGACAAGATCGGGATGAAGGCGCAGGACACCGCCGAGCTGTTCTTCGACGAGGTCCGGCTGCCGGCCGAGAACCTGGTCGGCCAGGAGAACCGCGGCTTCGTGCACCTGATGGAGAACCTGCCCCAGGAGCGGCTGTCGATCGCGGTCGTCGCGGTCGCGGCCTGCGAGGCGGTGCTCGCGCTGACGCTGGACTACGTGAAGCAGCGGCAGGCGTTCGGGCGCCCGATCGGCTCGTTCCAGAACTCGCGGTTCGTCATGGCCGAGCTGACCACGCAGACGACGGTGGCCCGGACGTACGTGGACGAGTGCGTGCGGGCCCACCTGCGTGGCGAGCTGACCGTGCAGGACGCGGCGATGGCGAAGTGGTGGACGACCGACCTGCAGAACAAGGTCGCCGACGCCTGCCTGCAGCTGCACGGCGGGTACGGCTACATGAGCGAGTACCCGGTCTCCAAGGCCTGGCTCGACGGCCGGGTCCAGTCCATCTACGGCGGCACCAACGAGATCATGAAGGAGATCGTCGGCCGCGGTCTCGGCCTCTGAGTGCGTCTGTAGACTCGTCAGCCCTGCGATGAGTTCGGCCGGGTCTGCTGCGGCCCGGGACACCACGGAGGGCGCCATGACGACCACGCCGGACCACCCGACCACCGCGCCGCCCGGCCGCCCGCCCGTGGTCGACCGGGCCACCTGGCAGGCCGCCCGGGACGAGCTCCTGATCCGCGAGAAGGCCCACACCCACGAGGGTGACGCCATCGCCGCGGCCCGTCGCCGGCTGCCGATGGTGGAGTTCGACGGGACGGTCGAGGTCGTCGGACCCGACGGCCCGGTCCCGTTCCTGGACCTGTTCCAGGGCCGCGACGAGCTCGTCGTCTACCAGCACATGTGGTACGACGGGGCGCCGCACCAGGGGCAGTGCGAGGGCTGCACCACCACGGCCTGGCACCTGAGGGACGTGGTCTACCTCAACGCCCGCGGCGTCTCGGTCGCCATCCTGACCGAGGGCCGTTGGGACGAGGTGGCCCCCTACGTCGAGTTCATGGGCTACCCCCAGCCCTGGTACTCGGTGCGCGACGTGGACGCGCCGGTCGGCGGCAGCATGGGCGATATCACCT
>DASYKU010000116.1 GCA_035995165.1 Mycobacteriales bacterium | reverse complement strand
CCTGCGGGCGCCGCACCGGTGGGTGCGGTGTCTGTGGGTGCGGTGTCTCCGGGCGCCGCACCGGGGGGTGCGGTGTCGGTGGGTGCGGTGTCTCCGGGCGCCGCACCGGTGGGCGCCGCACCGGTGGGTGCGGTGTCTGTGGGTGCGGTGCCGGCAGGCCCGGTGTCTGTGGGTGCGGTGCCGGCAGGCCCGGTGCCGGCAGATGCCGTCCCCGCAGGCGCCGTCCCCGCAGGCGCCGTCCCGGCAGGCGCTGTGCCGGCGGGCTCGGTCCGTGCTCCGCTCGCCGGCGGGCTCTTCGCCGTGATCTTCGCCGCGCTCGTCTTGGCAGCGGCGCCCGCAGCATTCTGTGTGCTCTTGACCGCCGCGCCCTGCGGCGGGGCCGGCGTCTTCTCGGTCGCCGATGGCGCCGCTGCCGGCGGGCTCTTCGCCGCCGCCGCCTTCGTCACCGGCGCCTTCGGTGGGCTCGCCGCAGGTGCGTTCGCCGATGGGCGTGCTGGCGTCTGCGTCGGTGCCTTGGCCGGTGGCGTCGGCGTCGTTACCGCCGGTGTCTTCGCTGCTGGGTTCGCCGGAGCCCGTGTTGGCGCACTCGCCGGGCTGTTCGTAGGCCGGACCGGCCTCGGCGTGGCGCCGGCAGGCCGCCCGGCCGGAGACGGTGCCGGCTTCGTCTCGGCCGGCGGGGTCGTACCGGTCGTCCGGCCGTTCGTCCCGGGATTCTGTCGGACGACCGGACCCGGGGCGGCAGGCGGGAAGGGCGGTTCGACCGGGGTCGTCCTTCCAGGCGCGGCTGGATTCGACAGCGCGGCCTCGAACGCCGCCAGCGCAGCCGCAACCTCAGGATCGTGAAGTTCCACCGCCGCGCGCCCCGCCGACGGTTCCGCGGGCAGGTCGAGGGGGATCGAGGGCAAGGGCCACGCCGACGGCTCACCCGCCGCGGCCGTGAGCAGTCCCCGCGCCTGCACGGAATCCGCACGCCGCGCCGGATTCGGCTGCAGCAGCCCGTCGAGTACGGGACGCAGCGCCCCGACCCGCTTCGGCGTACCGCCGGGGAGCCGCCCCTCGACCACCACGTGCAGGCTCACGCCGAGCGACCACAGGTCGGCCGACCGGCCCGGACCGCCCTCGGGGGCCCGGTAGCCGGGCGTCTCCGTGCCGTCCACCGGCGTCGCCGCGAACCCCGTCACCGTGACCGCGTCGTCCTCGCCGAGCACGATGTCCTCGGGGGTGAGGTCGCCATGCGGCACCCGGGCCGCGACCAGCACGTCGAGCACCCGCAGCCCGATCCGGGCCGCGGCCGCGGGCTCGATCGGCCCGTCCCGCCGGACCACCTCGCCGAGGCTGCGACCGGGCGGCAGCACGCTGACCACCCAGGGCACACCCTCGTCGACGACCGCCTCCACGACGTGCGCGATCCCCAGGTGGCCGACCCGCGCGACCGCGGCCGCCTCCCGCAGCACCCGGTCCCGGGCCTGGTCCCGCTCGGCGTCCGGCATCCGCTCCGGGAGCGCGACGATCCGCGCGATCAGGTTGCGCCGGTCGACCTCGTCCCGGGCCCGCCACGTCCGACCGGCACCGGGCAGCGGCTCGAGCAGGCGGTAGCGCCCTCCGAGCAGCGTGCCGGCCATCGGCCGTTGCGACGTCGTCATGGTTCCGTTCTCCCTACCCAGCATGGTGGCAGTGCCACCGTCGAGTCGGGAGTGCCTACCCTGACGGAGTGCCCCAGCAGCTGACCCATGTCGACTCGCACGGCGCCGCCCGGATGGTCGACGTCTCCGCCAAAGCGGTGACCACCCGCGAAGCGACCGCTACCGGAAGAGTACGCACGACTCCGCAGGTCGTGGCCCTGTTACGGGAGGATGGCCTGCCCAAGGGTGATGCGCTGGCGGTCGCGCGGATCGCCGGCATCGCCGGTGCGAAGCGCACCCCCGACCTGGTGCCCCTCTGCCATCCGGTCGCGCTGCACGCGGTGACCGTGGATCTCGAGGTGGTCGACGACGGAGTGAGGATCACCGCGACGACCCGCACCGCCGACCGTACGGGGGTGGAGATGGAGGCGCTGACCGCCGTCGCCGCGGCCGGGTTGGCGCTGGTCGACATGGTCAAGGCGGTCGACCGGGCGGCGTCCATCACCGACATCCAGGTCGAGTCCAAGAGCGGTGGCCGGTCCGGGACGTGGGTGCGCTCCTCATGACCGATCTCGCGGGTACCCGCGCTGCCGTCATCACCGCGTCCAACCGCAGCTCACGGGGGGAGCGGGAGGACACGTCGGGGCATCTGCTGGCCGACCGGCTGCGGGAGCTGGGCTGCTCGGTGGGCGACGTGACCGTGGTCCCGGACGACGTGCCGGCGATCCAGGCGGCGCTGCGGGCGGCGCTCGCGTCGGGCGCGGACCTGGTCGTGACCACCGGTGGCACCGGCGTGACCCCGACCGACGTGACCCCGGAGGCGACCCGGCCGGTGCTGGAACGGGAGGTGCCGGGGATCGCCGAGGCGATCCGGCTGGCGGCCCGGGACCGGGTGCCGACCTCGGTGCTGTCCCGCGGCCTGGCCGGCACGGTCGGCGCCTCCCTGGTGGTTAACCTGCCGGGCTCGCCGGGTGGCGTCAAAGATGGGATTGCCGTGCTTGCGCCCATACTGGGACACGTACTCAGCCAGTTGCGGGGTGGCGACCACAAGCCCGGAGGGGGTCCGCAGTGACCGCGATCGAGCCGGGGCTCTGCGCGGTGACGAGCGAGCCGTTGTCCGCGGACGCCCACCAGGCGGCGGTCCTTAGCGATGCGTCCGGTGCCGTCGTCGTGTTCAGTGGCGTCGTCCGCGACCACGACCACGGCCGCGAGGTGGTCTCCCTCGAGTACGTCGGGCACCCCACCGCGGACGACGTCCTGCGGGCCTGCCGGGACGAGATCGCCGCCGACCCGAAGATCCACGCGATCGCGGTCAGTCACCGCATCGGCGAGCTCAAGGTGGGCGACACGGCCCTGGTCGCCGCGGTCGCGGCCGCCCACCGGGCCGAGGCGTTCGAGGCCTGCGAGCGGCTGGTCACCATCGTCAAGCAGCGCCTCCCGATCTGGAAGCGCCAGGTCTTCCCCGACGGCACCGACGAATGGGTCAACTGTCCCTGACCCCGCCGGGGCGGACTATCCGCCGGCGAAGGGCGGGAGGACGTCGATGACGGATCCGGCCGGGAGCGGGTGGGTGGCGTCCTCGCGGCGGACCGCGGTCCCGTCCACGAGCAGGCTCGAAGCGTCGAGCACCCGGTCCAGCGGAGGCCTCCCGCGGATCACGCCGAGGAGCTCACCGAGCGTCCGAGCCTCGACTGCCTGCTCCTCCCGACCAGCGGCCGCTCGTGCGCCCGCCCAGTACCGAACCGTCACCACCTGACCATCATGCCGCGCCGTAGGTCCCCCAGTCAGGTGCCACCGCGGCTGCGGCCGGAACAACCGCAACCCTCCGCGTACGCGGCGCCAAGATCCGCACTCAGCGAGTAGGAGACCCGCTCGGTCCAGCTGCCGGACCGTCCGTGTCGTCCGATGCGCCCGGAGCCGGCGGCGTCGACTCAGCGGTCGGCGCGACGGACTCGGAGGCCGGCGCAGCCGGGTCCTCAACGGCCGACGGAGTCGGCACGTCCGCGACCGGCGGGACGGGCTCGGAGTCGGCCGGCGCAGCCGGGTCCTCAACGGCCGGCGGGGTCGGCGGGACCGGCGGAGTCGGCGGGACCGGCGGGACGGACTCGGCAGCGGCGGACGTCGCCGGCTCGGCTGCCATCGACGCCACCGGCGTGGCCGGCTCTTCAGCAGCCGGCGTCACCGGCGTGGCCGGATCAGCAGCAACGGAAGGCCCGGGCGTCACTGTCTCAGCAGCCGAAGGCGCGGGCGTGGCTGTCTCAGCAGCGGCCGAAGGCGCTGCCGTCGCCGGGTCGGCAGTGGCAGTGGACGCCGAGTCGGCAGCCGCCGACGGAGTGGCGGACTCGGCCGGACCGACCGGCTCGGGGTTGTCGACGGGCCCGGGGGCCGGCGTCGTCACCGGGGGAGGCGTGGCCGGGAACCCGTCGTCCGCCGTCGCCGTACCGGCCGCCGCGTTGCCGCCGGCCGCCATCCGCTTGTCCGCGAGCTCGCCGACCTTCTCCCCGACCTGCTCGATCTTGTCGTGGTATTTCCCGCCGGTGCGCTTGTCGATCTGCTGACCGGCCTTGTCGACGGCCTGCCGGGCGTGCGGCGCGGCCTTGTCCAGGAGCGGAGCCGCCTTCTCCGCCATCTTCTTCGCCTTGTCCAGAAAGCCCATGGCGTCCTCCCTCTCCTGTGGCCACCGGCCGGCGGCATTACGCTGCGATCATCCTGACAGAGGGAGGTGAGTACGTGCCCGGCCCGCAGCCCGACGACGCACCCGTGCCGCCCACGGAGAACGCGGACCAACCTGTCCGGACTGATTCCGAGCCGATCGACACCATCGCGCCCGGCGCCCCGCCTCGTCCTGCACCGCGACCGAGGGTTGTCGTGCCCCGATCGTCGAACGACCGGCCCGTACTGCCCGACATCACCGACGACGAACGTGACGTCGGCTGGGGCGATCGCCCCGAGTCGGACGGCGACGAGCGTCTGTTGCGTGAGGTGCCACCGCACCACGGGAGTTGACCTCCGGCTGCCGCCCGCCACGCTGCGGGGCGGCAACTCCCGCAGGGGTCAGATGCCGCGGTTCTGCTGCTGGTCGCGGAGCAGGTCGCGGATCTCGGTGAGCAGCAGGATGTCGTCCGACGGGGCCGGCGGGTCGACCGGGCCCTGGCCGCGCTTCCGCCGCTCCTCGAACGTGTTGTACGGCGCCACGATGAAGAAGTAGATGACCGCCGCGGTGAGGACGAAGAAGATCAGCGCGTTGATGAACCCGCCGTAGTCGAACCGCTGGCCGTTCACGGTGAACGTGCCACCGGCGACGCCGCCACCGGAGACGAGAGCCACGAGTGGCTTGATGAACGACGCTCCGAACTGCGTCACGACGGCCGTGAACGCGGTGCCGATGGCGACCGCCACGGCCAGTTCGAGGACGTTGCCGCGCATGATGAAATCGCGGAAACCCTTGAGCATGTGCTGTGCCTCCAGGTCGATCTGCTGGCCAGGGTCGGGGCGAGAGTAGCGGTGTTCACGGAGACCGCACGCTGACGGTGAGGCGATGTCGCACGGCCGCTCCGGCCAGGTGACGCGCGAGCAGATCCGAGGTGGCGACGACGAGCACGGCGCCGTCGGCCGCGTCCCGTCCGCCGAGCACGGCCAGTACCCGCACTCCGGCGGCGATCTCGACCGCGTCACCACCGGTCTGCGTGCCGTCGGGTGCGACGGGCGTGCCCAGCACGTCGACCCGGTCACCGGGCCGGACCAGCGCGGCGGACTCGGGGTCGGCCAGTCGGACCGGCACCGCCGCGGACTCCCCGGGGCCGAGCCCGGCCGCGAGCCCGGGCCCGACGACGCGGGCATCGGTCACCGGTTCACCTCGCCGGATCGGCCCGGCGGCGAGCCGCCCGATCAGGTCCGACGGGCGCCCGGCCACGCCGGCCGGCACGGCCGTGACCGGCAGTGCGGTCGTCTTCAGATCGGTCGCCGCCAGCGCCGTGCCCGGGGCGAGATCGTGTGCCGCCACCACGACGGATGCCGTCGCGACGGCCGGCGTCGCCGCGACCGGCGCCGGATGGGGTCGCAGGGCCAGCAGCGTCGCGGCGACGAGCAGGATCCCTATCAGCACCCGGCGCGGCCATCCGGCCAGCCGCGTACCGACGCGGGCCAGCGCGACCCGCTGCCGCCCGCGCCGTCGCTCGGCCTCGGCGGGATCGACCGGGCCCGGATCGGGATCGGGGATCTCCACGTCGTCCTCGTCCAGCCACCTGCCGTCCGGCAGCCAGGTCGCCACCCGACCGGTCGGCAGGGTGAGCCCGCCGAGTGGGCGTGGGACGGTCGCGACACCGCCACCCGCATCCTCGACAGGTGGGTCGCGCCGGCGCGGAGCGGATGATCCGCTGAGCCAGGCCAACCCCGATCCCGGAGACGGCGACGCGTCATCCGGGGGCAGCGGCAGGACGTCGGGAGCCGCCCAGACCGGGGCGGCTCCGCGGGAGGCGTGAGTGGTGGCGTTCACCCGCAGGACGCTAGGTCGAGCGGAACCGGAAGGACCCGCTCAATCGCGATCTGTGGATACCGGAACGGCCTGTGGACGACCGTTTCAGGATGCGGCGGCCGTGCTGGTAGACCCTGAGGACGTACCGGACGACGTCGCCGCGGTCGACGACCCGGACGACGACGAGCTCGATTCCGACGAGTCCGAGGAGGACGACGACGATGACGACTCAGCCTTCTTCGCGGACGAACCGTTGTCCTTGTCCTTCGCGGACGAGGACGATCCGGCCGGCAACTTCGCGCTCTCGCGGCTGTCGTTGCGGTAGAAGCCGGAGCCCTTGAAGACGACCCCGACCGCGGAGAAGACCTTCCGCACCTGGCCCTCGCACACCGGGCAGACGGCGATCGGGTCGTCGGAGAACGACTGCACCGCCTCGAAACGGTGACCGCACGCCGATTCCTTGCAGGCGTACTGGTACGTCGGCACGCCGACCTCCTGTTGGCACTCTCATCGGTGGACTGCTAATCGTCATGGTGCTCCACGATCGGCAGTTCCGTCCACCCGATCACCGGGGAGACGGCGGCTGTCACAGTCCTGTCCCACGGATCGGCGGGCAACCGTTCGACGAGCTCTCCGTCGTGCAGCAGCGCGATCAGTGGAATCTGGGCCGGGACCACCGCGAGCGCCCGATCGTAGTAGCCCCCGCCACGTCCCAATCGGACCCCGCGGTGGTCCACCGCGAGCGCTGGGATCAACACCGCGTCCGCCGTCGCGATTCCGGCCGCTCCCACCCGCGGCCCGTCCGGCGCGAGGGTCCCGAGCGCGCCCGTCATCAGCGCCGCCGCCCCCGCATACGGGGCCCAGTCCAGACCCCTGTCCACGACCACCGGAAGGAGGACCTCGGTGCCGCCGTCCCGCAGCGCGTCCAGCAGTCGCACCGACCCGGGCTCCCGCCCTACCGGGACGTACGCGGCGATCCGCCCCATCCCACCCAGCCGGTCCAGCACGTGCCGGGTCAGCGTCTCGGCGGCGAGTCGGAGCCGGTCGGGGGACAGCGCCGCCCGGTCGGCCAGCAGACGCGCCCGCCAGCCCCTTTTCCCGCCTTCGGTGCTCACGCCGACTAGTCTCGCGGCATGTCTGAGCAGCCCCGGCCGCGCAAGGCCGTCATACCGGCCGCCGGCCTCGGCACCCGGTTCCTGCCAGCGACCAAGGCGATCCCGAAAGAGCTGCTGCCGGTCGTCGACGTGCCCGCTCTGGAGTACATCGTCGCCGAGGCGGCGGGCGTCGGGCTCACCGACGTCCTCGTCATCACCAACCGCGGCAAGGAAGCCATCGCCGACCACTTCGACCGCGCGCCGGAGATCGAGGCGGCGCTGGAGAAGAAGGGCGACGCCGAGCGGCTGGCCGCGGTGCGGCGCTCGGCCGACCTCGCCAACATGCACTACGTCCGGCAGGGCAACCCCCGCGGCCTAGGCCACGCGATCCTGATGGCCGAGGCGTTCGTCGGGGACGAGCCCTTCGCCGTGCTGCTCGGCGACGACATCGTCGACGAGCGTGACGAGCTGCTCCAGCCGATGCTCGACGTGCAGGCCGAGTTCGGTGGCTGCGTGGTCGCGCTCATGGAGGTGCCGCGGCACTCGGTCTCGCTCTACGGCTGCGTCGCGGCCGAGCCGACCGGCCGCGAGGGTGTGGTCAAGGTCACCGACCTGGTCGAGAAGCCGTCCCCGGACGACGCGCCGAGCAACCTGGCGATCATCGGGCGGTACGTGCTGGCGCCGAGCATCTTCCAGACCCTGCACAACACCGCGCCCGGTCGCGGCAACGAGATCCAGATCACCGATGCGCTGCGCGAGCAGGCCACGGCCGGCCAGCCGATGCACGGTGTGGTCTTCCGCGGCCGCCGGTACGACACCGGCGACAAGGCCGACTACCTCAAGGCGGTCGTCCGGCTGGCCTGCGACCGGCCCGACCTCGGTCCGGAGTTCCGGCAGTGGCTCGAGGACTTCGTGGCGGGACGGGCGTGACGGCCGGACGCGCGGAGCGGGACCTGCGCCGGTGAGCGGAGCGCGGCCGGTCGACGAGCATCTGCGGCGGGTGCTGGCCAACCTGCGGGTGCCGGAGCCCATCGAGCTCGCCCTGCTCGACGCGCAGGGGCTGCTCTGCGCCGAGGACGTGCTCGCCGACGCGCCGCTGCCCGGGTTCGACAACTCCCAGATGGACGGGTACGCGGTGCGTTCCGCGGACACCGCCGGCGCGTCCGAGCAGAGCCCGGTCGAGCTGCCCGTGGTCGGCGACATCCCGGCCGGCTCCCGCGCCGCCCGCGGCGTCACCCGTGGCCTCTGCCTGCGGATCATGACCGGCGCGCCGATGCCGTCCGGGGCGGACGCGGTCGTGCCGGTCGAGTGGACCGACGGCGGCGTCGCCCGGGTCCGGATCGACCGCCCGGCCGAGCCCGGCCTGTACGTACGCCGCACCGGCGAGGACATCCGCACCGGCGAGCTGGCCGTCCGGGCCGGCACCCCGATCGGCCCGGCGCAGGTCGGCCTGCTCGCCGCGGTCGGCCGGGAGCGGGTGCTGGTCCGCCCGCGGCCCCGGGTGGTCGTGCTGTCCACCGGCAGCGAGCTGGTGGACGTCGGCCGCCGTCCCGGCGCGGGCGAGATCCTCGACTCCAACAGCTACGCGCTGGCCGCCGCCGCCCGCGACGCCGGCGCCGAGGTCTACCGGGCCGGCATCGTTCCCGACGACCACGCCCGGCTGCTCAGCGTCCTGGAGGGCCAGGTCGTTCGGGCCGACCTCATCGTCACCTCCGGCGGCGTCAGCCAGGGCGCGTACGACGTGGTCAAGCAGGCGCTGAGCGAGCTCGGCACGGTCGAGTTCGTCACCGTCGCCATGCAGCCGGGCCAGCCCCAGGGGTTCGGCACCCTGGGCGCGGACGGCACCCCGATCTTCTGCTTGCCCGGCAACCCGGTCAGCTCGCTGGTCAGCTTCGAGGTCTTCGTCCGCCCGGCGATCCGGCTGATGCTGGGCAAGCGGCACCTGGTCCGCCGCAGTGTGACCGCGACGACGCTGGGAATGCTCTCGTCACCGCCGGGCCGCAGGCAGTACCGTCGCGGCCTGCTGCACCGGGAGGCGGACGGTCGATACTCCGTCGAGCCGGTGGGCGGCGCCGGCTCGCACCTGCTCGCCGGCCTCGCCCAGGCGAACTGCCTGATCGTGATCGACGAGGAGGTCACCGAGGTGTCGGAGGGCGATCAGGTCACCGTGATCCCGTTGCTGCTCGCCAGCGCCTGACGGCGGTGCGGACGAGGACGGGGCCCGCCCGATGAGCCGGCACCCTGGCTGGCCGGCGCGACTGCAGGACGAGCGGATCGGGTTGCGGCCGCCGCGGCTGCGCGACGCCGGCACGTGGAGTTCGCTGCGGCTGCGCAACGAGGCCTGGCTGGCGCCATGGGAGCCGACCTCGGGTGAGTCGTGGGCGGTGCGGCATTCGGTGGCCAGCTGGCCGTCCGCGCTCGGCTCACTGCGGCGGCTGGCCCGGGCGGGCGTGGTCCTGCCGTTCATGATCACGTACGACGACCAGCTCGTCGGCCAGCTCACCGTGAACAACATCGTGCGCGGGGCGCTGCGCTCGGCGCAGATCGGATACTGGGTGGACGAGGGCCATGCCAACCGCGGTATCACCACCACCGCCGTCGCGCTCGCCGCCGACCACTGCTTCGGGTCGGTCGGCCTGCACCGGGTCGAGGTCGACATCCGCCCGGAGAACGCGCGCAGCCGCCGGGTCGCGGAGAAGCTCGGCTTCCGCGAGGAGGGGCTCTACGTCCGCTACCTCGACATCGACGGCGGCTGGCGTGACCACGTGACGTACGCGCTGACGGTCGAGGACGTGCCCGAGGGGCTGCTGCGCCGGCTCCGCCAACGCTCCGCCTGACGCCGTCCGCAACCCGAACTCTCAACCGGACGTCGACACTCCCGCGCGCCTCCACGACCCGAGGTCCCGGTCTGGCTAGCGTGATCACGTTTGTGAATGGTGTGACGGGAGGGACACGATGAGCTCGACGATCCTCATGGCCATCGTGCTCGTGATCATGTGGCTGGTGGTCCTCGTGCCCATGTTCGTCCGCCGCGGCGACGACCGGGCCGAACTCCGGTCGATGGACAAGTTCGCGACCGCGATGCGGGTGCTGTCCCGCCGCGGGCCGGCCAGCGGCGGGGTCGCCGGCAAGCGCCGGTACGCGACCGCCCCGCCCGCGCCGTACGCGGACGGAGCCTCGCCGGTCCGCGCCGCCGCCCGCGATCGGATGATGCGCCGGCGCCGCCGCACCCTCGGCGTGCTGGCCACGACCGCGGTGCTCGCCGCCCCGGCCGCGCTGGCGATCAGTTCCTGGCTCTGGTTCGCGCAGGTGCCGGCCACGTTGCTGCTGGCCGGGTACGTCGGCTGGCTGCGGACGCAGGTCCGCCGCGAGTACGAGCGCCGCACCCGGCGCGCGGTCATGTTCGGCGAGGCGAGCCAGCCGGCCTCCGCGTCCGAGCACACCGTCCGCCGCCCGGCCCGGATCGCCGCCGCGGTTGGGGCCGACGAGGTCGCGGCGACGCCGGACCGTTCCTGGCGTCCGGTCCCCGTGCCGGCCCCGACCTACGTCACCGCCCCGGTCGTCCGCCGCCGCACCGAGAGCATGATCGACTTGGACGACGACGACCTCACCTTCGCCGACCTCGACGCCGCGGACCCGGCCTACGACCGGCCCCGCGCGGTGAACGAGTAGCCGCCCTGCTGCTATCCTCTACGCGGCTTGGGGCTGTAGCGCAGTCCGGTAGCGCACCTCGTTCGCATCGAGGGGGTCAGGGGTTCGAATCCCCTCAGCTCCACCCAG
>DASYKU010000115.1 GCA_035995165.1 Mycobacteriales bacterium | reverse complement strand
CAGCGTGGCGGCCACGCCACCGGTCTGCGCCCACTTGAAGGAGGACGCGCCGGTCGAACCCGAGCCGTCGAGGGTGACGGTCGAGCCCGCCAGGACCGACTGTGCCGGGCCGGCGTTCGCCCGCGGCGGGGCGATGGCGGCCACGGTGACGACCTCATCGGTCGTCTTCGGTCCGCCCGGACCCTGCACGGTCAACCGGAACGTCAGCGTGCCGGGGGTGCTCGGAGCGGTGAAGCTGGCGATCGCCGTGTTGGCGTTGGCCAGCGTGACCGCCGGGGTACCCGAGAGCTGCGCCCAGGAGAACCCGGTCGCGTTCAGCGACGCGCTGCCGTCGAGCTGGACCTGCTGACCCTGCTGGACCGTCAGCGTCGACGGAGCCTGCGCGGTCACGGGATCGGGGGCGATCGCCGCGCCGCTGACGACTACGGGCGCCGTGCCCGAGCCGGACTTGGACGAGGTGACCGTGAGGATGCCCGGTGGGACCTGGTCGGCTCCGAGGGCGAAGGTCGCCGCGCCCGCGGTGAGCGCTCCGAAGCCCTGCACGGTCAGCGTCGGCGGTGTGGCCGTGTCACTGGAGGTGGCGCTGACGGCCAACGACCCCGTGTCGGAGTCGTACGCAGCCCGGCTGACGACGACCTGGTCGGTCAGCGTGACGTTCACCGTTGTCGGTGGTCGGTCGGACGCGTTCGTGACTTGCACCGAGGCCGGTGGGGCCCCGGTGAAGGCGACCCGGCCGAAGTAGCTGCCGTTCGCGTCGGCCTTCAACTTGGTGGTGGCGATGCCGGCGCCCGAGACCTGGATGACCTGGTCCGCCTGCGAACTGGCGAACGCGTCCACGAAACCGCCGCTGGTGGTGCTGCGGGTGTAGGTCACCGAGGTCGGCGCGACACCGGCGTTCGTAGCCACCCGGCCCTGCAGCGTGAACAGGTTCGTGGAGATGGTGTTGATGCCGGGACCGCCGATGTCCGGGCCGTCGATCTTGAAGATGTTCGTCCCGAGGTCGGAGCCCGTGATCGCGTGCGCGGTCACGCCGTCACCGAGGTAGGAGGCGCCGTCCGGGCCCTTGATCAGGCCCGTGTCCCAGCGCAGGAACGGATTGATCCGCGAACCCAGCGCACCGGTGAACGAGCCGGCGGCCACGCCGACGTCCTCGGTGAAGTTGATGTTCCGCGTCGCGGTGTCGGTGACGGTGAACCTGTCGACCCCGTACGGGTGGGTGATCGTGTACGTGCCGAGGCTCGGCGTCGTCATCCGGATCCGGACCCGGCCGAACGTGATCTGCTGTCCCGGCACGGCATTCGGCGTCGTGAAGGCCGCCTCGAGGTTGTCGTTCAGCACCGCCGTGGCGCCGCCCGGCAGCGTGATCGTCGACTGCGCCAGCTGGTAGAACGTCTCGGGCGGGAAGTTGTCCGGGAACGAGACCGGCTGCGTGATGTCCGGAACCCCGGCCGCGCCGAGGTTGCAGAATGGGTTGGTGTCGTCCAGGCACATCCCGAGGCTGAGGTTGTTCGAGTCCTTGTACCAGACCGGGAAACCGTTGTCCGGGCTGGTGGGACCGACGGCGAGCAGCTTGCTCGGCGGCGCCGTGACGACGTCCGCGGTGGCGAAGCCTTGTACGACAAGGAGACCGGCGGCGATCGAGACCGCCGCGACGATCACCGCGACGGCCTGATGCCGTGGTGATCGCAGGAACTGGAAGCGCGCTGAGCGCTCTCGCAGACGCATCGGTGGGTGACCCTCTCTGAGGCAATGGGTTCCTCAAGCACGGTCGGGCCAACAGTGGTGTGGTCGCCAGCCCCGCCGGGATGAGGCCCACCCCCGAACATTGGGGACCCTCGCCCTTCAGGTGACGCCAAGGGCGGCCGTCCGGACTAGCCGGTCGCGTCGGGCGGCGGAAGGACGATGGTGACCGTCGTACCCGCCGCCTCCAAGGAGCCGCCCAGTTCCGCCGCTGCCGTCCGCAGCAGGGTCAGGCCGAGGTGCCCGGCGGTCCGCGGCAGCGGATCCGGGATTCCGATCCCGTCATCCCGGACCGCCAGCCGCACGCCGGTGGGATCGCTGGTGATCGTGATGTCGACCGCGTCCGCGTCCGCGTGCTTCGCCACGTTCACCGCGCACTCGCGAGCCGACCGGTAGAGGAACGTGAGGAACTCCGGCGGCAGCGGGCGGTCAAGCTCGACGGTCACGCTGACTTCCTGTCGCGGACACGTACGAGCGGCGGACGCGGCGACGAGGTTGGCCAGGTTGGCGCTGGTGAGCTCGGCGGGATGCAGCTCGACGAGCATCTCGCGCAGGTCGTCCACCGCTTGACGCAGCGTGCCCGTGACCACACCCATCGCCCGCACGGTCTCGGGCGGCAGCGGGCCGGTCGGAACCTTGGACTCGAGAACGTAGGCGGCGCCGGCGAGCTCCTGGACGACGCCGTCGTGCAGGTTGCGAGCCAGCATGCGGCGCTCCCGCTCCGAGGAGACCAGCGCGGCGCCCCGCATCCGATCCCGGTCCTGCCGCGCCCGGCCGGTCCTGCGGACGAGCCAGATGGACACCGGCAGCTGACCGAGCGCGAGCACGAGCAGCACGCCGAGCGAGAAGACGACCAGCCGCTCGCTGTCCTCGTCCTCGGCCGCGCGTACCCGGTCGTCGGAGAAGTACATCTCCAGCGCGACCGTGCTCCCGTCGCCCAGCCGCAGCGGGATGTACGCCTCGACCAGGTTGCGATGGACCGCCCGCTCGGCCGCCTCGTCGGCCTGGTCCAGCGACGTGATCCGGGCGAAGTCACGCCGTTGGTCGAAGACCGCCGTCTCCCGCGGCTCGAGCGTGCGCCGGCGGCCGATGATTGCCTGATCGTCCGACCAGACGATCGTCCCGTCCCGCCGCCACACCGTCACCCGCAGCAGCGTCCCGTCCGCCCGGCGCTGGGCGATGGCGGCGTCCAGGTCCGCAGCCGCTTCCTCGTCGCCCGCGACCACAGCCGGCATCACCGGCATCAGCAGCGCCTGCCCGACGCCCCGAGCGGTGCGGAGTCCCTCCGACAGCGCGTCGGCGCGGGCGATCCGGTGCGCGATGATGACGGCGGCGCCCCCCACGACCGCGACCGACACCGCGGCGATCAGGACCAGCGAGACGGCCGTCGTCCGGGCGGTCGACCAGGATGACGGTCGCGTCCACTGTGGACCGTGTCCGGTCACGGTGACTCGAGCAGACCGATCTTGCGGGCCTTGACCACCGCCTCCAGCCGGCTGCGGACCCCGAGCTTGCTGTGCAGGCTGCTGACGTGGGTCCGACAGGTGTTTCTGGAAATGTTCAGGCTCTCGGCGATGTCCATCACCGAGGCGCCGCGGGCCATGAGCTCGAGGACCTCGGTCTCCCGGTCGGTCAGCCGTACCGAGGCTCGCGTGGAGGTCGAGGGCAGCAGTGACGAGGCCACCGACACCTTCCCCGGCCTGGCCGTGCGCAGGATCGACAACAGCTCGGCGAACGCGCCGCGCTTGGGCGCGAACCCGTTGGCCCCGGCCGCCGCCGCCAGGGCGAGCGTGTCGGAGTCGGAGCGGGCCGATGCCACCACGATCACGAGATCGGAGTGCATCGCGCGCAGCCGCCGCACCACCTCCAGCCCATCGTCGTCGCCCAGCATCAGATCGACCACGGCGATGTCCGGAGCCTGTTCGGCGACGATCCCCTCCGCCTCGGCCGGCGAGCCCGCCGAACCTACGCACTCGAGGTCGTCCAGGCCGTCGAGCGCGTACCGGAGCAGCTCCACGAACGCCGTATGGTCGTCGATCAGGACCACCCGCCGGCGCGATTCTCGCGACTCCGGTTCGGCCGTCACCAGGCGACGGTAGAAGGGCGTTGGTTAACACATTGCCAACTGATGTCCGGATCGGCCTCTCAGTCCAGGGCACCGCGGCGGGCGACCTCCTGCACGTTCGGCGGGACGGTGGCCGGCGCGGCCCAGCCGGCTGTGCCGCCGCCAGGAGTAGATCGCCAGTGGCACGGCAGCGGCGGCCACGAGCGCGACGGCCACCGTGGCCGTGGTGGGTCCAGGACAGCCCCGCCCGGTCAGCGGCGGCGCGCGGCCGGGGCCGGGGCCGGGCCTGGGTCGATCCGATGAACAGCGCGGCCGGGACGCTGAGCGTGGCCAGCCGCCCGTCGGAGCGCAGGTCGGCCTGCGCCTCGCCGTGGGTCCTGGTCCGAACGTCCACCTGCGCCTCGCCGGGCGGCTCGGCCGGCACGGCCGCCGGTCGCAGCGCCGATTCCGCGGCCGGGACCGGCGCGTTCTTCAGCGCCGTGCAGCGCGGGCGCTCCCGAGCAGGCAAGCAGGTGGCAAAGCGGGGATGGTCCGCGCCCGGACCTGCCTAGGCTGGGCCCATGGGTCGCCTTCTGGTCGTCGAGGACGACGAGACCATCGGGTCTCTGCTGCGTACCGGTCTCGAGTCCCACGGGCACGCCGTGACGTGGGCCCGTGGCGGCCGGTCGGCGCTGCGCGAAGCCACGCTGGCCGAGTTCGACCTGGTGCTGCTCGATCTCGGCCTTCCCGACATCGACGGTGTCGAGGTGTGCCGCCAACTCCGCGAGCGCCAGCCTGGCTGCGTGCTGGTGATGCTGACCGCGCGCAAGGACGAGATGGACGTCGTGGTCGGGCTCGAAGCCGGCGCCGACGACTACCTGACCAAGCCGTTCCGCCTGGCGGAGCTGCGGGCGCGGGTCGGGGCGCATCTGCGCCGCGGGCCGACCCGCGCGGAGCGGGACAACGCCGTACGCACAGTCGGCCCGCTGGTCGTGGACACGGCGGCGCGGCGTTGCCGGGTCGGGGAGGCGGAGATCTCCTTGCGGGCCAAGGAGTTTGACCTGCTCGCTCGGCTGTCCGCCGATCCGGGGATCGCGCTGAGCCGGGAGACACTGATGTCCGACGTCTGGGACGAGCACTGGTCGGGGTCGACGAAGACCCTCGACGTCCACGTCGCGGCGCTGCGGCGGCGTCTGGACGAAGCCGCGACCGCCGGGGGCGTCCCTCCGGTCCTGATCACCACCGTCCGCGGCCACGGCTACCGGCTGGAGGACGCCTGATCCCGGCAGAGTCCCGACGCGCCGCTCCCGATCGGAAGGCTCGCTGAATGCGTTCGCGGATCCAATGGGTGGGGGCGCTGGCGGCAGCTCTGGCGATCGGGCTGTTCGGGGTGCCGCTGGCGGTCTCGGTCGTGGTGCTGTTCCGCGCCGACGAGCGAGGGGAGCTGGATCGGGTCGCGGACACGACAGCCGTCCGGGTGGCCCCGGTCCTGGCCGCCGGTCGCCCGTTGACGGAGCTGCCGAGGGCCGAAGAGGACATGCACGTCGCCGTGTACGGCCTGCAGGGCCAGCGGCTGCTCGGTGACGGGCCGGCGGTCGCGGACGGTCCGGTCCAGCAGGCGGTCGGCGGCGCTACGGCCGGGGGCAGCGACGCCGGGGACTTCGTGGTCGCGATCCCGGTGACGTCGGGCAGCCGGGTGGTGGGCGTCGTCCGGGCGGCGTCGGCACAGTCCCGGGTCTGGTTGCAGGTCGGCCTCACCTGGCTGGCCATGGCCGGACTGGCGGCGGCCGCGATCGCCGCGGCGGCCCTGCTCGCGCGTCGACAGTCCCGGCGGCTGGCCGATCCACTGGAACGTCTCGCCACCGCTGCGCAGACCCTCGGCGACGGCGACTTCACCGTCCGGCTGGCCCCGGCCGGGATCCCGGAGATCGACGCCGCCGCGAGTGCGCTCACGAGGACCGCGGAGCGGCTCGGCGATCTGGTCGGCCGGGAACGCGCCTTCTCCGCGGACGCCTCGCATCAGCTGCGGACGCCGCTGACCGGGCTCCGGCTTCGCCTGGAGACCGCGTTGGACGGCGACGCCGACCTCCGAGGCGCCGTCGAAGGTGCGCTGACCACGGCCGACCGCCTCGAGCGCACCATCGACGAGCTCCTGGCGCTGGCCCGTGACGCCCCGCACGCCCGTACCCCGGCCGATCTGCCCGCGGTGCTGGCCGAGCTCGAGTCCAGTTGGAGCGGCCCGTTGGCCGCCGCGGGACGATCCCTGCAGATCACGCTCCAGCCGGAGCTGTCCGGGACCCGGGCCTCGGCAGCGGCCGTCCGGCACATCCTCGACGTGCTGCTGGCCAATGCCCAGGGCCACGGTGCCGGCATGGTCAGCATCGTCGTCCGGGAGGCCGACACCGCCATCGCCCTCGACGTCACCGACGAAGGCCCGGGGGTCGCCGAGCCGGAAGAGCTGTTCCGGCGCCGGACCTCCCGCGGGGCCGGCCACGGGATCGGCCTGGCCCTCGCCCGAGCGCTGGCCGAGGCCGAAGGCGGCCGGTTGCTGCTGTCGCGGCCCGGCCCCGGCCCGGTCTTCACCCTGCTGCTGCCCGCCGAGATCAGATCGACCGCGGTCGCACACCCGTCCGGACAACCTCCGGGCTTGCCGTCCCCTGACTGAAGCAGACGGGGCGTGCGTCGGCCGGGCGACGGCAGCGGCACGCTGCAGCAGCTGGAGCCGGGCACCTGGGTCCTGGCCGGGGGCCCGTACGGGGTGATGACCGCACGCCGCCGCACCCGCCGGGACGTCCTGCTCGTGGCCGGTGGCGTCGGGATCATGCCGACGCGGGCGCTGTTCGAGAGGATGCCGCTCGCGCCCGGGCAGGACCTGGTCCTCCTCTACCGGCCCGGACGGAGGCGGATCTGCTCTTCCGGGACGAGCTCGACGCGATCGCCCGCCGGCGCGGTGCCCGCGTGCACTACCTGGTGGGCGAGCGGGTCGGCCCGGTCACCCCGGAGCTGTTCCGCTACTTCGTGCCCGAGCTCACCCGTCGCGACGTCTACCTGTGCGGGTCGCCGCGGCTGGCCGCCGGCGTACGGCTGGCGCTGGCCCGGGCGGGGTTGCCCGAGGCGCAGCGGCACGAGGAGCGCTTCGAGTTCTGAGGGCGCGCTGGCAAGTTTGCCGGCGGCTAACCGTCGTCTTCCTAGCGTCGGTCCCGATCCGCCGGGCGGCGGACGGCGGACGTCGAGACGGGATTCGATGATCGAAGCACGCGGCCTGACCAAACGGTACGGCGACAAGACCGCCGTCGACGACCTCACCTTCACCGTCCGGCCCGGGATCGTCACCGGCTTCCTCGGACCCAACGGCGCCGGCAAGTCCACGACGATGCGGATGATCATCGGCCTCGACGCGCCGACCGCCGGCACGGTCACCGTGGAGGGCAAGCCGTACGCGGACCACGCGGCGCCGCTGCACGAGGTCGGGGCGCTGCTGGAGGCCCGGGCCGTGCACACCAGCCGGACGGCGACCAACCACCTGCTGGCGATGGCCGCCACCGCCGGGATCGGCCGGCGCCGGGTCGACGAGGTCATCGACCTGGTGGGGCTGCGTCAGGTCGCGGACCGGCGGGTCGGCACGTTCTCCCTCGGCATGAGCCAGCGCCTCGGCATCGCGGCGGCGCTGCTCGGCGACCCGGCCACCCTGCTGCTCGACGAGCCGGTCAACGGCCTGGACCCGGACGGCATCCTCTGGGTGCGCCGGCTGCTGAAGGGCCTCGCCGATGAGGGCCGCACGGTCTTCCTGTCCTCCCACCTCATGAGCGAGATGGAGATGACGGCGGACCATCTCGTCGTGGTCGGCCGCGGCCGGCTGCTGCGGGACCTGCCGATCGCCGAGTTCATCGCCGCGGCCGGCGGCGGCTCGGTCCGGGTCCGCTCGCCGCAGGCATCCGAGTTGCGTGACGTCCTGGTCGGACCGGACGTCGCCGTCTCCGCCGCGATGCCGGGCGAGCTGTCCGTACGGGGACTGACCAGCGAGGAGATCGGAACCCGGGCCGCCACGGCCGGATTGACGCTGTACGAGCTCACCTCGATCCGATCCTCGCTGGAGGAGGCCTACATGGAGATCACCCGGGATGCCGGCGAGTTCCGCGCGGCCGGCGAGCCGGTGGCCGCGTGAGCGCCGGGACCGTCGCGCCGCCGGAGCCCACGGCGACGGAGACGGACTACCGGGTCACGTTCGCCGGCCTGGTCCGGTCGGAGTGGATCAAGTTCCGGTCACTGCGCTCGAGCTGGTACACGCTGGCGGCCGCGGCCGCGGCGATGGTGGTCTTCGGGGTCCTGATCGGCTATCAGACGGGGCGCCACCCGGCGAACCTCGACGTCGAGGACACGGTGGCGTCCGCGACCCTGCAGGGGTACGCGCTGGCCCAGCTGCTCATCGCCGTGCTCGGCGCGCTGTTCGTCTCGGGCGAGTACGGCACCGGCATGATCCGCTCCAGCATGGTGGCCGCGCCGCGGCGTACGCCGGTGCTGCTGGCCAAGCTGCTCGTCTTCGGCACGATCGCGCTGGTCACGCTCGTCGTGGCGTCGTTCGTGGCGTTCCTTGCCGGCGAGGCCGTGCTGTCCCACTACGGCCTGGGCTTCTCCCTCGGCGACCCGACCGCGCTGCGCGTCACCGCCGGCACCGGCATCTATCTCACCCTGGTCGGGCTGCTCGGCAGCGCCTTCGGGTGGCTCGTCCGGCACACCGCCGGCGCGATCTCGGCCCTGCTCGGCCTGCTGCTCGTCGTCCCGGGCGTCTTCGGGAACCTGCTCGGCAACTGGGGCAAGGACATCGCCCGCTTCCTGCCCAGTGCCGGCGAGTCGTTCATCCACAGCTACACCGCCCCGCGGACGCTCGCCCCCTGGACCGGCCTGGCCGTCACCGTCGTCTGGGTCATCGCGCTGACCGCCATCGCCGCCGTGCAGCTGCGCCGCCGCGACGCCTGACCGACGGCCGGTGGGGTGGCGACCCGCCACCCCTCCGGCCGGAGGCTGATCAGGCCGGAGCCGGGACCACCGGGCGGGACGCGTCGTCCTGCGACCGGTCCGAATGCCGGAAAGGCAGCAGGATCTCGAGGGCCGCACCGCCGTCGGGGGCGTTGGCCGCGGTGGCGGTCCCGCCGTGCGCCTCGGCGATCCGGCGGACGACGGCCAGCCCGAGTCCGGTGCCGGAGGAGCCCGCGTCCTCGCCCGGGCCGGCCGGACCGCCGCGGGCCCGGGCCGGGTCGGCCCGCCGGAACCGCTCGAACGCGTACGGCAGGAAGTCCGGCGGGAACCCCGGCCCGTGGTCGCGGACCGCGAGCCGGACCCCGGAACCCCGATGGGACAAGGAGATCTCGACCGCGGTACCGGCCGGCGCCGCCCGCAGCGCGTTCGCCAGCAGGTTGTCCAGCACCTGCCGGATCCGGTCGGCGTCGACCCACCCGCTCACCTCCGGCCCAGCGGTCAGGACCAGCTCGACCGCCCGCGCCCGGGCCACCGCGGCCCAGGCCGAGACCGCGCGTTCGGCCAGCGCCGGGAGGTCGGTGTCGGTCCGGTGCAGGCTGGCGCCGTCGACCCGGGCCAGCACCAGCAGCAGCTCGGCCAGCCGGACCAGCCGGGTCGTCTCCTCCCGGGCGATCGTCACGGTCTCGCGCAGCTCGGCCATCGTCCTGTTCGGACGGTCGGCGTACTCCAGCTCGCCGGCCAGGATCGCCAGCGGCGTACGGAGCTCGTGCCCGGCGTCGGCCAGGAACGACTGCTCCGCCCGCAATGCCGCCTGCTGCGCGGAGAGCAGGTCGTTGAGGGTGACGGCCAGCCGGGCGAGCTCGTCCTTGCCCGGCGGCACCGTGAGCACGGCCGGCTCGGTCGGGGTGGCCGCCGCGGCCTGTGCCCGCATCCGCTCCACCGGCCGCAACGCCGCCCCGGTCACCAGCCAGACCCCGGCCGCGAGCAGCCCGATCGCCGGCACGCCCAGCAGACCCAGCTCCACCGCCGTTCGGGCGACCACGTCGTCGATCGGGTCCCGCGCCGCCGCCAGCACGACCAGCCGTCCCGGGCCGTCCGGGCGGCCGAGGATCCGGACCGCCTCCTCGTGACCGCCGATCGGGACCGAGCCCTCGACCACGAACACGCCGCCCCCGGCCCGCGCCCGCTGGGCCGCGTTCAGCAGCGGCACCCGGTCGCCGGCGCCGCCGGCGTGAGCGACGACGGTCCCGGCCGCGTCGAGGATCTGGACCGGACCCTGCGCGGCGCTGAGGTCCGGGGAGCCCGGGTCCTCGACCACCGCGACCGCGTGCTGCGCCAGTACGGCGTCGAGGTCGGCCTCCAGCCCGAGGTGCAGCCGCCGGGCCAGCAGCAGCCCGCCGGCCGCGCCGACGGCCAGCGCCGCCAGCGTGAACAGCAGCACCAGCCGGGTCCGCAGCGACACCTCAGCCCACCCGGGCCGGCCCGGCCCGTTCCCGCAGCCGGTACCCGCTCCCCCGTACGGTCTCGATCTGCACGACCCCGAACGGACGGTCCACCTTGCGGCGGAGGTAGAAGACGTACTGGTCGACGATGTTGCTGTCGGGGTCGAAGGCGAAGTCCCAGTTGCTGGCGAGGATCCGCTCCCGGCTCAGCAGCTCGCCGGGCCGGCGCAGGAACAGCTCCAGCAGCGCGAACTCGCGCGGGGTCAAGGTCAGCTCGACCTCACCCCGCCAGGCCCGACGCTGGCCGGGATCCAGCCGCAGCCCGTCCACGTCGAGGATGGCCGGCCGCCTGGCCGCGCCGCGCCGGGTCAGCGCCCGCAGCCGGGCCGCCAGCTCGGCCAGGCTGAACGGCTTGACCAGGTAGTCGTCGGCGCCCGCGTCCAGGCCCTGCACCCGGTCGGTCACCGCGTCGCGGGCGGTCAGCAGCAGCACCGGGCACCAGCGGTCCCGGGCCCGCAGCGCCCGGCAGACGGCGAACCCGTCCATGCCGGGCAGCATCACGTCCAGCACCACCGCGTCGTACTCGTGCTCGATGGCGGCCCAGAGCCCGTCCGTCCCGTCCGGGGCGACGTCGACGGTCCAGCCCTCGTCGGCGAGACCGCGGCGCAGCAGGCCCGCCATCCGTACCTCGTCCTCGACGACCAGCACCCTCATCCCCGTCACGGTAGGTCCTCGGCGTGTACGAACGATGAGAACGCTCTCATCGCCCTTACATCCGCCGTCCCTAGCGTCCGCACCCATGCCACGAACCATGAAGCAGTCCGAGGGGGCTCGGCGTACCCTGCTCAGCAAGGTGCCCGAGGCGACCGCGCTGTTCTGGGTCATCAAGATCCTCACCACCGGGATGGGCGAGACGGCGTCCGACTTCATCGGCAACCAGGGCCTCGTGCTCGCCGGCGGCCTCGTCCTGGTCACCGCCGTCGCGCTCGTCAGCGCGCTGGTCGCCCAGTTCCGCGCGACCCGGTACGTCGCGCCGGTCTACTGGGCCGCGGTGACGATGATCAGCGTGGTCGGCACGATGCTGTCCGACGGCAGCCGGATCGCGCTCGGGATCACCTACGCCGTCTCCACCGTCACGTTCGTCGTCGCGCTGGCCGTGATCTTCGGGCTCTGGTATCGCAGCGAGCGGACGCTGTCGATCCACAGCATCGTCACCCGCCCCCGGGAGACGTTCTACTGGGCCGCGGTGGTCGCGACGTTCGCGCTCGGCACCTCGGCCGGTGACCTCACCGCGCGGACCCTGCGCCTCGGGTTCCTCGGCTCCGGCTGGATGTTCCTCGGGATCATCCTGGTCCCGGCGATCGCGTACCGGTGGCTGGGGCTGAACGCGATCCTCGCGTTCTGGGCCGCGTACGTGACGACGCGCCCGCTCGGGGCGTCCTTCGCGGACTGGATGGCGGTGCCGCGCCGGGACGGCGGCCTCGGCTGGGGCACCGGGCCGGTCACGCTCGTGGTCGCGGCCGTGATCCTCGCCCTCGTCGGCTGGGTCACCTGGACCCGGCGCGACCTCGTCGAGTCCCTCGACGTCGATCCCGATCCCCGCTGAGACGCCGCACGTCCTCGGTCACCTGACCGCACCGCACCCGCGACAGGTGGCCGCCGCCCCCGGAGGGACGGCGGCCACCTGCTCGTCGAGAAGGATCAGCCGAGGACGTGGTTCGGCGGCACCAGCTGGGCCGGCGGGCAGGCCGTCCCGAGATCGTTGCGGAAGGTGATGGTCCCGGTGGTGGCGCCCATCGCCGATCCCGCGTTGAAGAACTGGACCGTGTACGTCCCCGCCGGCTCCGTGGCCGGGGCCGTGCTGATGCTGAAGGCGGCCGTGTTCGAGGTGACCTGCCGGGCCAGGAAGCCGCCCTTCGAGCCGGTCGACACGGGGTCGGCCAGTCCGGTGAACGGGTTGCCCGGGTACGCCAGCAGCTGCGCCGATTGCGGCACCTGCAGGGTCCAGGTCGAGGACAGCTGCCCGCCGGCGTGCGCGGTGAACTGCACCCACCAGGTCTGGCCGCCGGTCAGGGCCGGCACGGTCACGTTCACCGTGCAGCTCTGGCTGGCTCCCGGCGGCGGCTGCACCGGCAACGGGACCGGCGTCGCCCCCGGCGGGTACGGGTCACCCGGCGCGACCCAGGCGTGCCCCCGCCCGCCGCGGGCACCGGCGAAGGCGTCCTCGGTCAGGTAGACCGAGCCGTCGTCGGCGACCATCAGCCCCTGCGCGAACCGGAAGGACGCAGGGCCGCCCGGCGGGTTCGTCGGATCGACCGGGCGGGTGCACGTGGTCGTGCAGTAGACGGTCGCCTCCGCCGAGCCGGCCGCGGGCATCTGGCCCCGGGCGGCGTACACGCGGGCGGTGTTGGTGGCCACGTCGTACTGGTAGAGGGTGCCGTTGGCGGCGCCGGGCGAGACCGCCGCGTAGACGAGACCGGCCGTGCTGCGCAGGTGCTGCGGGTCGGGGTCGACGCCGATGGCGGAGCCGAAGATGAACCCGAACTGGGCGATGTTCAGCGGCGTGGTCGGGCAGACCTGTCCGGACGTCGGGCAGGCGCTGATGCCCTTGACGACCGTGAAGCCCTGGTTCTCGGGCAGGTAGAGGTCGTCGCCGATCATGCCCATGGAGCCGTTGATCCCCTTCCCCAGCGTCCCGGCCCGCTGCTCCGTCGTCATCGCGACGACGTCGACGGTCTGGTTGCGGGGGTCGTCCTCGGGGTTGTTGATCCGCCGGATGAACCCGTCCAACAGCCCACCGGTGTAGAGCGAGTGCTTGCAGGTCGCCGGCGCGCCCGGCTTGCACGGACCCAGGGCGAGCCCGTTGGCCTTGTCGCCGTCCAGGCCGGCGTTCGGGGCCATGATCACGGCCGAGCCGTCGACGAGCAGGCCGGCCCCGCCGTCCGCGCTCGGGTTGTACGTGAAGCGGATGACGCCCGGGCTCAGGTGGTCGTTCTGCGCGACGTACAGGTAGTGCTGGTTGGTCGTGCCGGGCACGACCGAGTCGTCGTACGCGGTCTGCCCGCCGGAGCCGAGCACGGCGCCGTCGTCACACGCGGCCGAGTTGTACGCGTGCAGTCCCGGCGCCTGCCGCACGATGTCCATCCGGCACAGGCCCTGGGAGTGGTCGGCGGCCCAGATGTGGCCGCCGTCGTCGCTCGGCAGGAAGGTGACGCCGCCCTTCGGCGCGGTCAGGCCGTACGCGTAGAGGGAGGGGGTCACCGCCGTCGGCGGCGGGGGCAGCGGGCACGCCGTCGCCGCGGTCGCGACGCAGTCGGCCGGGGCGATGCCGCCGACCCCCTTGATGACGAACAGGTGTCCCTTCGCCAGCGGCGGGTTCACCAGCACCGCGAAGGTCGGGTCGTCGCCGATGAACAGGTCGCCGGTGTGCGGGTTGACCGCCAGCCCGAGCACGAACGTGTAACGCGACACCTGCTGGCCCGGGTTCAGCAGCGAGTCGTACGGGGCGACGGTGCTGGACATGACGTCCTGCAGGCCGGTGTCCGGGTGGTAGCGCAGCACCGTGGCGCCGGCGTCGCGGGGCGAGTCGGCGACGTAGACGAACCGCCCGTTGCCGTTGGCGTCGTTCTGGATCGCCATCCCCTGCGGGAAGTTCGTGGTGATGCCCCCGACGACCGTGGCCGCGCAGCCGCCGGCGATGTTCACCGGCGGATTGAGCACGGTCGGGTCGGGTGAGCCCTCGGACGGCGCG